>NZ_ASSI01000018.1:0-29768 GCF_000466765.1 Burkholderia sp. AU4i
TGTCGGCGGCGCGAGCGGCTATTGTACTTCGCCGCCGGCCGCCGCTGGCGCGACACCTGGCCTTTTGGCCGGGGCCGCGCTCACAGCCACGCGGCGACGCCGCCGTGCCCCGAGCACGTGCCGCGCCGATGGCGGCTGAAGCTGTAGGTGCCGTCGCGGCAGCGCGCGCTCGCGCCTTCGGGCACGCGGCCCGATTTCGAATGCGCGGGTGCGTGCACGGTTTCGCCGTCGCGGTTGCGATACGTGTCGTGACGGTCGAGATCGGCTTCGTTGCCGTAGCCGGGCGATGCGCGGTACGCGTGTGCGGGTTGGGGCAACGCGGCGCAGGCGACGAAGAAGACGGCGGACAGTGCCGCGATGCGTGTCGCGCGGCAGAACAGGGCTGGCATGGTCTCTCCCGGTCGGTTTGTTGTTATCGATGTCGGGCGGATGGCCCGCGCCGCATGTTAGCGGATCGGTGCCCGCCCGGTGCCGGCGCCGCGCGGCGGCGTGACGCTACGCCGCGCCCGACATCGAGGCCGCGCCGTCGGCCTGCGCGGCCTCGAGGATCCACCGGCGAAAAGCGGCGACCTTCGGCCGCTCGGCGTGATGCGGCGGATAGACGAGGTAGTACGCGAAATCGTCGAGCCATGCGACGTCGGCGAGCTGCACGAGCCGGCCGCTTGCCAGCTCGCCACGCACCATCGCGGCCGGCAGCAGCCCGGCGCCCTGGCCGGCGACGATCGCCTGCAGCAACAGGCCCGAGTCGTCGAACGCGGGGCCGCGCGGCGGGCCGATATCGTCGATCCGCTGCGCGCCGAACCAGATGTGCCAGCCCTTGCGCTCGGCGTCGTGCAACTGCGGCCAGCCGACCAGATCGGCGGGCGTCGCCGGCATGCCGAGCCGCGCGACGAGGTCGGGCGATGCGAGCGCGACGATCTCCACCGTCAGCAGGCGCTCGCTGCACAGGCCGATGTAGCGCCCGAGGCCATGACGGATTGCAACGTCGACGCCGTCGCGCGAAAAATTCGCGAGCGCGTGGCTCGTGACGACCTGCAGGTCGACGTCAGGGCACGCGTGCCGGAATTGCGCGAGGCGCGGGACGAGCCACGCGGATGCGAAGAAAGGGGTGACGCTCACCGTCAGCACGCCGCTGTCGGCGGCGCCCGACACGCGCTGCGACGCGTCGGCGATCTGCCGGAACGCATTGCGCACCGGCGGCAGGTAGTCGCGGCCGGCGGCCGTCAACAGGATGCCGCGGTTGACGCGCTCGAACAGCTGCACGCCGAGGTGCGTCTCGAGCGTGCGGATCATCTGGCTCACCGCGCCGGGCGTGACCGACAGCTCCTCGGCCGCCGATTTCACCGACAGGTGGCGGGCGGCTGCTTCGAATGCACGCAGCGCGTTGAGCGGCGGCAGGCGGGAACGATTCATTGAGTTTTTCTAAAGCGAATGACCGATGAAATATCGTTTGAGGCGGCGCGTGTGCACGAGTACCGTTGTCGCATCCGATTGCGTGCTATGTGGCTGCATTGCGGCAGCCAATGCGATCAACATAGTTCAACTATATCCACGAGGCAAACCGGACGCCGCGCGGTGTCCGGCGGGACCTGAGAGGAGCATCGTCATGAACCGCCCGGGCGCATCGCGCCATTTCTTCTATGGCTGGTACGTGGTCGCGGCCGCGTTCGCCGTCACGTTCGTGGGGTTCGGCAACGCCTATACGTTCAGTGCGTTCGTCGAGTCGCTGCAGCGGGATTTCGCCGCGTCGCGCGGCCAGATCTCGCTCGTGTTCTCGCTCGCCGGCTTCCTGTATTTCGGTTTCGGCATCGTCAGCGGGCCGCTGGCCGACCGCTTCGGTTCACGGCGGCTCGCCGTCGCCGGGATGTTGCTGACGGCCGCCGGGCTCGCGGCTGCAGGCGCCGCGCACACGCTGCTGCAGGTCTATGTCGCGTATGGGCTCGGTGTCGGTTTCGGCGTCGGCTGCGCATACGTACCGGCGGTCGGCGCCGTGCAGCGCTGGTTCGTACGCCGGCGCGGCTTCGCATCGGGGCTCGCGGTCGCGGGCATCGGTGTCGGCACGCTGGTGATGCCGCCGCTCGCGTCCACGCTGATCGCGCAGGTCGGTTGGCGCGGCGCGTATTTCACGCTGGCCGTGATCGCGGTCGTGATCGGCGCGGGGATGTCGCTGCTGATCGAGAACGACCCGCGCGGGCGGGGGCTGCTGCCGGACGGGGAGGCTGCGCATGAGCCCGGCGGCGGGGCGCACGTCACCGGGCACGGTGCGGGGGCCTCGGTGTCCGCCGCCGCCGCGAGGCGTCAGCCGGTCGCCGCTTCGGCGCCTGCCGGCGCGACGGTGCGCGAAGCCGTCATGTCGCGGCCGTTCGCGAGCCTGTACGCCGCATGCCTCGCCTGCTCGTTCGGCGTGTTCGTTCCGTTCGTTCACCTCGTGCCGTACGCGCTCGATCATGGCGTCGCGCCGTCGACGGCCGTGCTGCTGCTCGGCGCGATCGGCGTCGGCAGCACGGCCGGCCGCTTCTTCCTCGGCGGCCTCGCCGACCGCTTCGGACGCCGTGCGTCGCTGCTCGCGATGTTCGCGGGCATGGCCGTCGCGCTCGTCGCGTGGGCCGGTGCCGGCACCGTCGCGACGCTTGCCGCGTTCGCGCTCGTGTTCGGCGTGTTCTACGGCGGCTGGGTCGCCGTGCTGCCGGCGGTCGTGATGGACTACTTCGGCGGGCGCAACGTGAGCGGGATCATCGGCGTGCTTTATACGAGCGTCGCATTCGGCACGCTGATCGGGCCGGCCGCGGCCGGTTTCATCTACGACGCGGGCGGCGGCTATCTCGTGCCGATCCTGGCCAGCGCCGCCGCGAATGCGATCGCCTTCGCGATCGTCGCGACGACGGGGCGTGCGCCGGTGGCCGCACGTGCGGCGCGCGGATAGGCGCACGTCCCGCGACGTCCCGTCGCGAATTCCGGTAGGGTGGCCGGATCGTGAACCGAAGAAGTGCAGCCGGGAGGCCTCATGACATTCGACGAAGTCCGCCAGATCGCGTTGGCATGGCGCGGCGTCGAGGAAGGTACGTCGTACGGCACGCCTGCGCTCAAGGTGAGGGGCAAGATGCTCGCGCGGCTGCGCGAGGACGGCGACACGCTCGTCGTGAAAGGTGTCGGCCCCGACGAGCGCGCGTGGCTGATCGAATCGGAACCGGACGTGTATTACGTGACGGATCACTACGTCGGCTGGCCCATCGTGCTGGTGCGGCTGTCGGCGGCCCGTCCCGACGCCGTGAAAAAACTGCTTCTGCGAGAATGGCAGGCCGTTGTCCCCGCCAAATGGCGCGACGAGAGGGCGCACGGCGCGAACTGACACGCCGATTGCGGCCTGCCGCCCGGCGTCGCCGGGCGCTTTCGGCGCGGCTCGCGCGCCGGCACGAACGGGTACAAGCGTTGCATCGATCGATGTCGATGCAACGAGTGGTTCCATCGAAATTCTTCAATTGGTTCTTAGTGAAGAACCGTTTGGTGCTTACACTCCTTCGCTTCGAAGGCAGCTGACGAAAGCCGACGGAAACGACGCACGCGATGCGTCGGCGCACCGCGCGCCGCATCGCACCCGCAGCTTCGCAGACTGCGCGGCGCGCCGATCCGAACGGTCCCATCCGGCCGCATGCCCGCGTGCGATGCACGCGCGCTCGCAGCCGGATTCAAGAACGACAACTCCCCCTGCTGCCTTCACGCGATACCCGGCCATACCGGAACCGTTTTTTGGAGAGAGACAGATGAGTGGAAGCAACACAGGCCTCGGTACGGGCCTGAAGCAGCGGCACGTGACGATGATGTCGATTGCCGGCGTGATCGGCGCGGGCCTGTTCGTCGGCTCCGGCCACGCGATCGCGGAAGCCGGCCCGGCGTCGATCCTCGCGTATGCGATCGCGGGCGTGCTGGTCGTGCTGGTGATGCGCATGCTCGGCGAGATGGCCGTCGCGCATCCGGACAGCGGTTCGTTCTCCACCTATGCCGATCGCGCGATCGGCCACTGGGCCGGTTTCTCGATCGGCTGGCTGTACTGGTGGTTCTGGGTGCTCGTGATCCCGATCGAGGCGACCGCCGCCGCGACCATCCTCAATGCGTGGTTCCCCGGCGTTGCAACCTGGGTCTTCGCGCTCGGCATCACGCTGGTGCTGACGGTGACCAACCTCTTCTCGGTCAAGAACTACGGCGAATTCGAATTCTGGTTCGCGCTGATCAAGGTCGTCGCGATCGTGGTGTTCCTGTGCATCGGCGGCGCGGCGATCGTCGGCATCATTCCCGCGCCTGCCGTGTCGGGCGTATCGAACCTGTTCGTGCACGGCGGCTTCATGCCGCACGGTGCCGGTGCGGTGCTCGCGGCGATGCTGACGACGATGTTCTCGTTCCTCGGTACGGAGATCGTGACGATCGCGGCCGCCGAATCGGACAACCCGCAACGCCAGATCGTGCGCGCGACCAATTCGGTGATCTGGCGCATCACGCTGTTCTATCTCGGCTCGATCCTGATCGTCGCGGCCATCGTGCCGTGGAACGATCCGCTGCTGCCGAAGCACGGTTCGTATCAGCGCGCGATGGAGCTGATCGGCATCCCGAACGCGAAGGCGATCATCGACGTGATCGTGCTCGTGTCGGTCGCGAGCTGCCTGAATTCGGCGCTGTACACCGCGTCGCGGATGCTGTTCTCGCTGTCGAAGCGCAAGGACGCGCCCGCGTTTCTGCACCGCACGGATTCGACCGGCACGCCGCGCGCGGCCGTGCTCGCATCGACCGCATTCGGTTTCCTGACCGTGATCGCGAACTACCTGATGCCGGAACAGGTCTTCGGCTTCCTGCTGGCGACGTCGGGCGCGATCGCGCTGCTCGTGTATCTCGTGATCGCGATCTCGCAGCTGCGGATGCGCAAGACGCTCGAAGCGACCGGCGCCGACCTGACGCTGCGGATGTGGCTGTTCCCCTGGCTCACGTGGCTGGTGATCCTGTTCATCTGCGGCACGCTGACCGTGATGCTCGTGAGCGAGGATCACAGGATGGAAGTGGGTGCGACGGCCGTGCTGGCGCTGATCGTGCTGCTGGCATCGTGGCTGAACAAGCGCGGCCGCGATGCGCAGGCGAGCGCGGGGCGGCGGGTGTCGGCGATGTGAGGTGACGACGAAGCGGCGGCGGACCGAGTGTTTGCCGTCGGCTGGTGAGGAGATTACCGGCGTGAAAAATGGCCCGATCGGCGAAAGCCGGTCGGGCCATTTGCTTTTCGGGACAAACGGGTACCGCTTTCCGGAGTCGACGCGAGTTGTTCGGTAACAGCATGCGGCATTGAAATTTGTGGTCAAAAATCGAACTCGTCTGATTTTACTGGCGGCAAGAAATTAATACATTGATCACTTCGATAAACGGGGTGAATCGATGGGCGAATCGATTTTGAATCCTTTTTTACACGACCAAATTCAGAAATCGGGCCGTATGTTCGTTCCGGAATGCCGGGCACATCTTTGCGCGATTATCGTATCGGGACCCGAGCGATGAACCGGCCGCCGTTATCTCGTGTATGCGTTGCATTTCATGCCCGCGATGGATTTCCGTTGAAGGGCACGTATTTTCCGGTGGCCTCGGCCACTTGCTTTCCCGTTCTCATTTGCCCCGCGACGGGCGTTCGCCAATCCTTTTATTTTCCATTCTCGGATTGGCTGAATGCAATCGGGTATCCAGTATTCGTATTCGATTACCGGGGGATGGGGGCGTCGCTCGGCATGCGCCATGTTCGCCAGTCGCGCGCACGCAAACAGGACTGGGGCCAGCTCGACATGCCCGCCGCGCTTGACTGGCTTCTTCGTGAAACCGGCGCGAGCGAAGCTCACCTGATCGGTCACAGTGCGGGCGGGCAACTGGTCGGACTGATGCCGAATCACGCGTCGATCCGTTCGTTATGCGCGATTTCCGCGTCATCCGGATACGTCGGCAACATCCGGTGGCCGAAGCGAATCGCTGCGTTGTTGCTGGCGAATCTCTATGTTCCGGTTACCGCACGCCTACTCGGCTATGTGCCTGCGAGGGTGCTCGGTTGGGGCGACGATTTGCCGGCACGCGTCGGGCTTCAGTGGGCCCGATGGTGCCGCCGCCCCGGATATATGGCGAACGAGTTCGGGGTCGGCGTTACGCAGCACCACTACAACGAATTCTCCGCTCCCGTCACGGTAGTTGCTGCGACCGACGACCCACTCGCGACACCGGCCAACATCGAAGACTGGCTGCGATGGTTGCCGCGGGCCAAAAGCAATATCCATTTCATCAGTCCGGAAAACTGCGATGGCCGAGCAATCGGTCACGTCGGCATGTTTCGTCGCCAGTATTCGTCGTTGTGGCCGGAACTCATCAGAGGATTGCGGGGTTGACGTTCAGGCGAGCTTGCATCCTCGTATCAGGAGACCAAGATGGACGATTCAAAAGATATGAAGGCGCGCTTCAAAGCAGTCAGAAACGAAGCGAGGGAAACGCGCGCATCGCTTTACCATCTCACGAATCGATGCAACTTGCGATGCAAGGGGTGCTGGTTCTTCGAAAACGAATTCGACGTCGCATCGGATGAGTTAAACGATACGTCGCGTCTTGAGGCGCGCGTGAAGGACGAGGCCGGGCGCGGGGGTCAACGCACTATTGCTGATCGGCGGCGAGCCTGCGTTGCATCTCGACCGGATAAGAATATTCCGGAAACACATGCCGAAGGTGTCCGTCTCGACAAACGGCCTTCGGCGCATTCCAATCGAGGGCTTCGAAGATATCACCATCGCGATCTCTGTATTCGGTGGCGGGCCGCTCGATGACGAACTGCGCGCGATCGGTCCGAATGGGAAGCGTTTCGCGGGCTTGTTTGACAAGGCGCTACTCAACTATCGCAATGACGAGCGGGCGGGTTTCGTCTATGCGGTGTCGATCGACGGAATTGCCTATATCGAAGATACGGTGCGCAAGATTCAAGATAACGGAAATCGACTGCTGTTCAACTACTACAGTCCATACGACGTTGCCGGCCCGCTTCGCCGACGTGGTGAGGAGCAGCTCCTGGATGTGTTGCTCGAATTGAAGGCGAAATATCCGGAAACAGTGGCGAGCCATCCGTATTATCTGGCTGCTCTCATGCGCGGGGAGACCGCATGGGGGACATTCGACCATACTAGTTGCCCGAGCGTCAGCGAGGCTCATCCGCAGAACGCCACGCGCTTCACGTCGGGGTGGCCCGCGTTGCCCAAATTCAACGCGTATCGTGCAGACATGCATACGCTAGCGCGCTGCTGCACATCAGGAGAATGTGCGAAGTGTCGAGACAGCCAGGCCGTGATGTCGTGGTTGCTGGTCAATGCCAAGCAAGTTATGCAGGAAGACGACGGGCTCAGAACGTGGACGGAAGTGGCGGAGAGCTATTTCAGTCAGTTCGTCTGGTCGAGATACCATCCGCGCAGTCGTCTTGAGCGTATCTCGAGTCGCACGATGCAATGACACAACGGGCCGCTCGCCCGGAAAATGAAAAGCCCGCTGCAGCGGGCTTTTCATTGAGATCTCGATGTAACGCTCAGACGTTGAACAGGAAGTTCATCACGTCGCCGTCGTGCACGACATATTCCTTCCCTTCGGCGCGCATCTTGCCGGCTTCCTTCGCGCCCTGTTCACCCTTGTACGTGATGAAGTCGTCGAACGCGATCGTCTGCGCGCGGATGAAGCCGCGCTCGAAGTCGGTGTGGATCACGCCGGCAGCCTGCGGCGCCGTATCGCCGATATGGATCGTCCACGCGCGCACTTCCTTCACGCCCGCGGTGAAGTAGGTCTGCAGGCCGAGCAGCTTGAAGCCCGCGCGGATCACGCGGTCGAGGCCCGGTTCTTCCATGCCCATGTCGGCAAGGAATGCTTCCTTGTCGGCATCGTCGAGATCGGCGATTTCCGCCTCGATCGCCGCGCACACGGCGACCACCGGCGCATTCTCGCTTTCCGCGTACTTGCGCACGGCATCCAGGTGCGCGTTGTTCTCGAAACCGTCGTCCTTCACATTGGCCACGTACATGGCCGGCTTCGCGGTGATCAGGCAGAACGGCTTGAGCAGCGCCTCTTCGTCGTCCGACAGCGCTAGGCCGCGCACGGCCTTGCCCTGGTCGAGCTGCGCGCGCACCTTCTCGAGCACCGCGACGAGCTTCGCCGCTTCCTTGTCGTTGCCCGACTTCGCGGCCTTCGAATAGCGCGTGAGCGCCTTCTCGACGGTGCCGAGGTCGGCGAGCGCGAGTTCGGTATTGATCACTTCGATGTCGTCGATCGGGCTGACCTTGCCGGCGACGTGAATGACGTTCTCGTCCTCGAAGCAGCGCACGACGTGCGTGATTGCATCGGTTTCGCGAATGTTGGCGAGGAACTGGTTGCCGAGGCCTTCACCCTTGCTCGCGCCTGCGACGAGGCCCGCGATGTCGACGAACTCGACGACGGCCGGCACGACACGCTCCGGCTTGACGATCTCGGAGAGTGCCTTCAGGCGCGTATCGGGCACTTCGACGATGCCGACGTTCGGCTCGATCGTGCAGAACGGGTAGTTCTCGGCGGCGATGCCGGCCTTGGTCAGCGCATTGAACAGGGTGGACTTGCCGACGTTGGGCAAGCCGACGATGCCGCATTTGAGACTCATGGAATCCTTCGGACGGGTAAGGCGGCGCGGCCGGACAGGGCACGGCGGCGCGGGAAAAAAGGGCGGCCGGCGCTTGGGGCGCGGCGGGCCGACGGTCAAAGACGCTATTGTACCGTGCCGGCGCCCCCGGATTGCGGGCCGGCGCCGAACGGCCGATGCGGCGGGCCGCCGCGCTGCATCGGCCGCCTGCGATTCTGCTGATTTCCCGCAAAGTCCGGCCGCGTAAGGGTTTGGCCCCGCGGCTATAATGCCCGCCATGACTGCCCACCACTCCTTCGACGTCGCCGTGGTCGGCGGCGGGCTCGTCGGCAAGACTGCCGCGCTCGCGCTGACCCAGTCCGGCTACAAGACTGCCTTGCTCGCCCAGCCGGCCGCGCCGCGCCCCGCCGATCTCGTATTCGACACGCGCGTCTACGCGCTGTCTTCCAGTTCGCAGGCGTTGCTCGAGCGGCTGCGGGTCTGGCAGGCGCTCGACCATGGCCGCCTCGCACCGGTCTACGACATGCGCGTGTACGGCGATGCGCACGCGGAACTGCATTTCTCCGCGTACCAGGCATCCGTGCCGCAGCTCGCGTGGATCGCCGAATCATCGCTGGTCGAGGCGTCGCTCGACGCCGCGCTGCGGTTCCAGCCGAACCTCACGTGGTTCGAGGCGCGCGCGCAGGGCTTCGACGTACACGACGACGCAGCCGTGCTCACGCTGTCGTCGGGGCAGGTGCTGGAAGCGGATCTCGTCGTCGGCGCGGACGGCGCGCATTCATGGGTGCGCTCGCAAATGGGGGCCAAAGTCGAACGACGCGACTACCGGCAAACCGGAGTCGTTGCGAACTTCAAGGCGTCGCTGCCGCATCGCGAGACGGCCTACCAGTGGTTCCACGAAGGCGAGATCGTCGCGCTGCTGCCGCTGCCGGACGGCCATGTGTCGCTCGTCTGGTCCGCGCACACCGTACATGCGGATGAATTGCTCGCACTCGATCCGGCGCAGCTCGCGGCCGAGGTCGAGCGCGTGTCTCATGGCCAGGTCGGCGCGCTCGACTGCGTGACGCCGGCCGCCGGCTTCCCGCTGGCGCTGCAGACGGTCGACAAGCTGATCGCGCCGCGCGTCGCGCTGGTCGGCGATGCCGCGCACCTGATCCACCCGCTCGCGGGGCAGGGGATGAACCTCGGCCTGCGCGATGTGGCGGCGCTTGCCGATGCGATCGCCGGCAAGGAAAGCTTCCGCAACCTCGGCGATACGGTGCTGCTGCGCCGCTACGAGCGTTCGCGCCGCGAGGACATCCGCGCGCTGATGGTCGCAACCGACGGCCTGCAGCGGCTGTTCGCGGTGCCGGGCTCGCTCGCGAAGGCCGTGCGCAATGCGGGCATGGCTTTCGTCGGTGCGCAGCCGCTCGTGAAGCGCTGGCTCGTGTCGGCCGCGCTCGGCTGATCGAACCTTCGGCCGCTTCGCCGGTCGGACACGGTTCCGTTACGGCGTACACTGTGCCGTGAACACCGATTGAGCTGAAGGAAGATTTCGATGAAAAAAACGATCCGCATCGCGTCGCTGGCGCTGGCTGTCACGATGGCGACGCTTGGCTGCACCGCGCAGGCCGACCAGACCACCGACAAGCTGAAAGCCACGCTGCAGGCCCGCCTCGGCAACGATGCGCCGATCAAGAGCGTGTCGAAATCGCCGGTCGCGGGCCTGTACGAAGTGAACCTCGGCTCGCAGATCATCTATAGCGATGCGGCGGGCGACTACGTGCTGCTCGGCGATCTCGTCGACACCAAGACGCACAAGAATCTGACCGACGCCCGCCTGTCCGAAATCAACAAGATCGACTTCGCGAGCCTGCCGTTCGCGAATGCGATCAAGGTCGTCAAGGGCAACGGCGCCCGCAAGATCGCGGTGTTCTCCGATCCGAACTGCCCGTACTGCAAGAAGCTCGAGACGACGCTGCAGTCGGTCGACAACGTAACGGTCTACACGTTCCTGTACCCGGTGCTGTCGCCGGATTCGACCGCGAAGTCGAAGGCGATCTGGTGTGCGACCGACCGCGCGAAAACGTGGGAGAGCTGGATGCTCGACCATCGCGCACCGACCGGCGCCGGTACCTGCGATACCGCCGCACTCGACAAGAACCTCGCGCTCGGCCGCGGGATGAACGTCACGGGCACGCCGACGATCTTCCTGCCGGACGGCCGCCGCCTGCCGGGCGCCGTATCGGCCGACCAGCTCAACCAGGCGCTCGCGTCGAGCAAGTAACCGACCATCCGCCGGGCCGCATGGCCCGGCCAGCGAGGGGCGCCCGCGTGACCTGCCGGCGCCTCTCTTCGTTTCCGCCGCCGTATCCGACCGTCCGATTGCCACGATGACCCAGCCGATCCGCTATTCGATTGTCCCGAAAGATCTTGCCGCGCACCTGTTCGAAGTGTCGGTGACGGTCGCCGATCCCGACCCCGAAGGCCAGCGCTTTTCGCTGCCGGTGTGGATTCCGGGCAGCTACCTCGTGCGCGAGTTCGCGCGCAACATCGTGACGCTCGGCGCATTCAACGACGCGGGCCGCAAGGTGCGGATCGCAAAGACCGACAAGCACACGTGGCAGGCCGCACCCGTGAACGGCACGCTGACGCTGCGTTACGACGTGTACGCGTGGGACCTGTCGGTGCGCTCCGCGTATCTCGACGAATCGGGCGGCTTCTTCAACGCGACGGCCGTGTTTCTGAGCGTTGCCGGCCGCGAGGACGCGCCGTGTGAAGTCGACATCGGGAAGCCGGCCGGCGCGGCGTTCCGCGCGTGGCGTGTCGGCACCGCGTTGCCCGAGGCGCGCGGCACGAAGCGCTACGGGTTCGGCGCGTACCGCGCGTCGAACTACGACGAGCTTTCCGATCATCCGGTGACGATCGGCGAATTCGCGCTGGCGACGTTCGACGCGCACGGCGTGCCGCACGACATCGTGATCGCGGGGCATGTGACGCAGCTCGACATGGAGCGCCTGCGCGCCGACCTGAAGCGCGTGTGCGAAGCACAGATCGCGTTGTTCGAGCCGAAATCGAAGAAGGCGCCGATGGACCGCTACGTGTTCATGACGCTTGCGGTCAGTGACGGTTACGGCGGCCTCGAGCATCGCGCGTCGACCGCGCTGATCTGCAACCGCACCGACCTGCCGGTGAAGGGGCGGCCCGAAACGACGGAAGGCTATCGCACGTACCTCGGTCTCTGCAGTCACGAGTACTTCCATACCTGGAACGTGAAGCGCATCAAGCCGGCGGCATTCGTGCCGTACGACCTGACGCGCGAGAATTACACGTCGCTGCTGTGGCTGTTCGAAGGCTTCACGTCGTATTACGACGACCTGATGCTGGTGCGCAGCGGGCTGATGTCGCAGGACGAATATTTCGCGGCGCTCGGCCGCACAGTCGGCGGCGTGCTGCGCGGCACGGGCCGGCTCAAGCAAAGCGTCGCGGAAAGCTCGTTCGACGCTTGGATCAAGTACTACCGCCAGGACGAGAATGCCACCAACGCGATCGTCAGCTATTACACGAAGGGTTCGCTGGTCGCGCTCGCGTTCGATCTCGCGATCCGCGCGCAGACGCGCAACCGGAAGTCGCTCGACGACGTGATGCGCCTGCTGTGGCAGCGCTACGGCCGCGATTTCTACCGCGGCAAGCAGGCGGGTGTCGAGGAGAACGAAGTCGAGACGCTGATCGAGGAAGCGACGGGCGTCGCGCTCGGCCGCCTGTTCACCGATGCCGTGCACGGCACGCGCGACCTGCCGCTCGCCGAGCTGCTCGCACCGTTCGGCGTGACGCTCACGCCGGATGTCGCGAACGGCGCGGCCGCGAAACCGACGATCGGCGCACGCCTGCGCGGCGGCGCGGACTGCACGTTCGCGGCGGTCTACGAAGGCGGCGCCGCGCATCGCGCGGGGCTGTCGGCCGGCGACACGCTGATCGCGGTCGACGGGCTGCGCGTCACGGGCACCAACCTCGACGCGCTGCTCGCGCGCTACCGGCCGGGCGACAAGGTCGAGGTTCACGCATTCCGTCGCGACGAGCTGCGCACCGCGAAACTGAAGCTCGACGGCCCCGAAGTCACGCGCTACCGGCTGACGGCGGCCGCGAAGCCGGCGGCGGTATCGAAGGCCCGGGAAGCCTGGCTGAAGGGCTGAGCCTACGAAGGCGGGTATCGGGGCGCGATCGAGGATTGTTCTGTTGTTGCAACAATCCGTCGCCCTGAACCCGCTTTTTCGCGGTCATGCGGCCACGCACAATGGCGTCACTCGCGCTACCGAAGCGCAACCCTACTGGAGCCTGACATGACGACCATTCTGCAAATCAATTCCGCGGCGCGTTCGCAAGGTGCGCAATCCACGCTGCTGGCCAACGAACTGACGGCAAAGCTGCAACAATCGAACCCCGGCGCGAAGGTCGTGGTTCGCGACCTGCTGGCCGATGCGCTGCCGCACCTCGACGAATCGGTGCTCGGCGCGTTCTTCACGCCGGCCGACAAGCGCACCGCGGAACAGAATGCGATCGTCGCGAAGAGCGATGCACTGATCGCCGAACTGCAAGCGGCCGACATCATCGTGATCGGCGCACCCATGTACAACTTCGGCGTGTCGTCGCAACTGAAGGCGTATTTCGACTGGATCGCCCGTGCAGGCGTCACGTTCCGCTACACCGAGAACGGTCCGGAAGGCCTGATCAAGGGCAAGAAGGTTCACGTGGTGACGGCCCGCGGCGGCAAGTACCTGGGTACGCCGAACGACAGCCAGACGCCGTACCTGCGCTCGTTCCTCGGCTTCATCGGCCTGACCGACGTGAACTTCATTCACGCTGAAGGCCTGAACCTCGGGCCGGACGCGCAGAGCGCCGCGCTCGCCAGCGCACGCGAAGCGATCGCCGCCGCGTAAGGAAGGCCGAAGCGGGTGCGACGCACCCGCTGCATCGCCCGATAAAAAAACGCCGCGTTCCCGAAAGGGACGCGGCGTTTTTGCATGCTTGCCGGCTCGAAGGAACCGGCAGCGCGTTACGCAAGCGTTTCGGCGACTTCCGGCAGGCGCCAGTCGATTGGCTCGCGGCCGGCATCGACCAGATAATCGTTCGCGAGCGCGAAATGGCGGCAACCGAGGAAACCGCGGTGCGCGGACAGCGGCGACGGATGCGGCGCCTCGAGCACGCAATGCGCGCTTGCGTCGAACAGTGCGCGCTTCGCCTGCGCGTGTGCGCCCCACAGCATGAACACGAGCCCGCGATGGCGGCCGGCGAGTTCGCGGATCAGCGTGTCCGTGCACTGCTCCCAGCCGCGCTTCGCATGGCTCGCGGCCGCGCCGCGCTCGACCGTCAGCACCGTGTTGAGCAGCAGCACGCCCTGGCGCGCCCAAGTGTCGAGGCAGCCGTGGCGCGGCGTGTCATGACCGAAGTTCGCGGCGATTTCCTTGAAGATGTTGCGCAGCGACGGCGGCGTGCGCACGGCGGGCGGCACCGAGAACGCGAGCCCGTGCGCCTGCGGCGTGCCGCGATCGTCGCCGTGATACGGATCCTGGCCGAGGATCACGACTTTCACGTCGTCCGGGCTCGTCAGGCGCAGCGCGCGGAACACGTCGGTCGGGTAGACCGTCTTGCCGGCCGCACGCTCGTCGTCGACGAAGCGGCACAGCGGCGCATACGCGTCGCTGTCGGTAAAGGGCTTCAGCACGTCGCGCCAGACGGCAGGCAGCGCGTCGAATTGCGCGGCGAGGTGCGGAACGTTGGCGGCGGCAGGCTGCGGGGCCGCCGGTGCCGCAGCCGATGCGGCGGTTTTCTTGGCGGGCTTGCGCCCGGCCGCGGGCGGCTCGGAAGGCGGGGACGGAAGATCGGCCGGTGCCGTTTCCGGCACGGGATCGTCGAACAGCGACGCCTGTTGCGGCGCGCGGGAAGTCTTGCGGGTTGCCATGCGTGATGCGTGTTATTGCGCGCGCAGCCGGTAGCCGCGCTGCGCCTTGCTGATGTTTTCGGGAGCGAGGCCCGGCAGCGCCTGCTGCAGTTCGGCGGCGAGCGTTGCGAGCGCCGCTTCCGGGCCGTCGATCAGTTCGAGTTCGATTTCGCTGATCGGTTCGCGGCGCGTTTCGTGTTCCGCCTGGACGACGATCTCGCCGATGTCCACCGCGGCTTCGACGGTTGCGCCGCCGATTGCGATGCGCCACAGCGTACGCGAAAAATCCGTGCGGAACAGCGCACGCAGCGCGCCGGCCGCGTCATTCAGCGCGGCGGCGGCCTCCGGTACGTCGCAGGCCGCGACGAGCGCATCGATCTCGAGCGCGTCGCCGGCTACCGGCAGTTCCCATTCGTGGCGGCGGTGCAGGCCGCCTTCCGCGCTGCCGACCGTCTTGAACGTCTGCAGCCAGCCCTGCGGCGAGCGGCGCACGCGCACCGCGCTCTTCGAGCGGGCCAGCGCGAGATCGGGCGTGTCGTAGTAGACGTTCGCGAGCGTGATGTCGTGGCCGGGTTCGCCGGTCAGCGTCTCGAAGAAGCGTCGCGCGGCCTCGGCCTGGCCGGCCGGCAGCGCGAGCTTGATTTCCTTTTCGATCGCCATCAGAAGAACATCCGTGCGAGTTCCTCGCCCGGCAGGTCGGCACGCATGAACGCTTCTCCGACGAGGAACGTGTTCACGTTCGCCGCGCGCATCGTGTCGACATCGGTGCGCGACAGGATCCCCGACTCGGTCACGACGATGCGGTCCGCCGGAATCATGTCGAGCATGTCGAGCGTGGTCTGGATCGACGTCTCGAACGTGCGCAGGTTGCGGTTGTTGATGCCGAGCAGCGGCGTCTTGAGCGTCAGCGCCTGTTCCATCTCGTTGCGGTCGTGCACTTCGACCAGCACCGCGAGGCCGAGCGAGTGCGCATACGCTTCGAGATCCTGCATCAGCGGCGTGTCGAGCGCGGCGGCGATCAGCAGGATCGCGTCCGCGCCCATCGCGCGCGCTTCCACGATCTGGTACGCGTCGACGATGAAGTCCTTGCGCAGCACCGGCAGCGTGCAGGCCGCGCGTGCTTCCTCGAGATAGCGGACGCTGCCCTGGAAGAACTGCTCGTCGGTCAGCACCGACAGGCACGCGGCGCCGTGCTCCGCGTACGAACGGGCGATGTCGGCCGGCACGAAATGCTCGCGCAGCACGCCCTTCGACGGGCTGGCCTTCTTGATTTCGGAAATCACGGCCGCGTGGCCGGCTGCGTGCTTCGCGCGCAGTGCGCCGACGAAGTCGCGCAGGTCGCGCGCGGAGGCTTCCAGTTTCAGTGCCTCGAGCGGCGCGCTGCGCATGGCCGCCGCGACTTCTTCGCGCTTGACGGCGATGATTCGGTCGAGAATGTCGCTCATGTGGGTTCCTGCTTGATTCGTAATGGGAGTCAGCGCTTGAACTGCTGCGTGAAGCGCACGAGTTCGTCGACTTTAGCGCGAGCCTTGCCGCTCGCGATCGCTTCGCGGGCGAGCTGGATGCCGTCCGCGATCGATTCGGCGACGTTCGCCGCATAGAGTGCGGTGCCCGCGTTCAGCGTGACGATCTCGCGCGCGACGCCCGGCTGGTTGTCCAGCGCGCCGAGCAGCATCGTGCGCGATTCGTCGGCATTTTCCACCTTCAGCGTGCGGTTCGACACCATCTGCAGGCCGAAATCTTCCGGATGGATCTCGTATTCGTGCACCTTGCCGTCGCGCAGTTCGCCGACGAGCGTCGCGGCGCCGAGCGAAACCTCGTCCATCCCGTCCTTGCCGTACACGACGAGCACGTGCTGCGCGCCGAGACGCTGCATCACGCGCACCTGGATGCCGACGAGGTCCGGGTGGAACACGCCCATCAGCTGGTTCGGCGCGCCGGCCGGATTGGTCAGCGGGCCGAGGATGTTGAAGATCGTGCGCACGCCGAGCTCGCGGCGCACGGCCGCGATGTTCTTCATCGCCGGGTGATGGTTCGGCGCGAACATGAAGCCCATGCCCGTCTCGGCGATCGACGCGGCGACCTGCTCCGACTGCAGGTCGATATTCACGCCGAGCGCCTCGAGCACGTCGGCGCTGCCGGACTTGCTCGACACGCCGCGGTTGCCGTGCTTCGCGACCTTCGCGCCGGCCGCGGCCGTGACGAACATCGACGCGGTCGAGATGTTGAACGTGTGCGAGCCGTCGCCGCCGGTGCCGACGATGTCGACGAAGTTCGAGTTGTCCTGCACCTCGACGTGATTCGCGAATTCGCGCATCACGGTCGCGGCGGCGGCGATCTCGCCGATCGTCTCCTTCTTCACGCGCAGCCCGGTGATGATCGCGGCCGCCATCACGGGCGACATGTCGCCGCGCATGATGAGCCGCATCAGGTGCAGCATCTCGTCGTGGAAGATCTCGCGGTGTTCGATCGTGCGCTGCAGCGCTTCCTGCGGGGTAATCGTCATCGTGAGGCTCCCGTCAGGCGGCTTGCGCGGCTGCGGCGCGTGCCTGTTTCAGGAAATTCTCGAGCAGTGCATGGCCATGCTCGGACAGGATCGATTCCGGGTGGAACTGTACGCCTTCGACCGGCAGCGTCTTGTGGCGCACGCCCATGATCTCGCCGTCGTCGGTCCACGCGGACACCTCGAGGCAGTCAGGCAGCGATTCGCGCTCGATCGCGAGCGAGTGGTAGCGGGTGACGTCGAAATGCTTCGGCAGGTCGGCGAACACGCCGCGGCAGTCGGTTTCGATCTTGCTCACCTTGCCGTGCATGATGGTCTTCGCGCGCACGACGCGACCGCCGAACGCTTCGCCGATCGCCTGATGGCCGAGGCAGACGCCGAGGATCGGCTTTTTGCCCGCGAATTCGCGCAGCACGTCGAGCGTGATGCCCGCGTGCTGCGGATTGCTCGGCCCGGGCGACAGGCAGATGGTGTCGGGGTTCAGGCGCGCGATGTCGTCGAGCGTGATTTCGTCGTTGCGGTAGGTGCGTACGTCCTCGCCGAGTTCGCCGAAGTACTGGACCAGGTTGTAGGTAAACGAATCGTAGTTGTCGATCATGAGCAGCATGGTCAGTCTCCGGTCAGAAGTCGCTATCGAGGCCGTCCTGGACCTGTTCGGCCGCACGCAGCACTGCGCGCGCCTTGTTCTCGGTCTCTTGCCATTCGGATTCGGGCACCGAATCCGCGACGACGCCGGCCGCCGCTTGCACGTACAGGTTGCCGTTGTGGATCAGGCCCGTGCGGATCGCGATCGCGAGATCCATCTCGCCCGAGAACGACAGGTAGCCGACGGCGCCGCCGTACAACCCGCGCTTGACCGGCTCGAGCTCGTCGATCAGTTCCATCGCGCGCACCTTCGGCGCGCCGGACAACGTGCCGGCCGGGAACGTCGCGCGCAGCACGTCGTAGTTCGTCATCCCGGGTTTCAGCTTGCCTTCGACCGAGCTGACGATGTGCTGCACGTGCGAGTATTTCTCGATGACCATCTTGTCGGTCACCTGCACCGAGCCGATCTCCGCGATGCGGCCGACGTCGTTGCGCGCGAGGTCGATCAGCATCACGTGCTCGGCGATTTCCTTCGGATCGTTGAGCAGTTCGGTCGCGAGTTCCGCATCGCGCTCGGGCGTGTTGCCGCGCGGGCGCGTGCCGGCGAGCGGACGGATCGTGACGATCTGGTCTTCGCCGCGCTTCTCCTGGCGCACGAGGATTTCCGGCGACGCGCCGACCACGTGGAAATCGCCGAAGTTGTAGTAGTACATGTACGGCGACGGGTTCAGCGAACGCAGCGCACGATACAGTGACAGCGGATTGTCGCGGTACGGCTTCGTCAGCCGCTGGCCGACCTGGATCTGCATCAGCTCGCCGGCCGCGATGTATTCCTTCGCCTGGCGCACGGCGGCCAGATAGTCGTCTTTCTTGAACTCGCGGAAAGTTTCGGTGCGCACGCTCGCCGACGTGACGGGCGGCTGCACGGTCGTGCGCAGCCGCTGTTTCAGTTCGCGCAGGCGCTGTTTCGCCTTCGTGTAGGCTTCGGCCTGGCTCGGGTCCGCGTAGATGATCAGGTACAGCTTGCCGGCGAGGTTGTCGATGACCGCGACTTCCTCGGTCAGCAGCAACTGGATGTCGGGCAGGCCGAGATCGTCGCGCGGCGCGGTGTTCGCGAGCTTCTTCTCGATGTAGCGCACCGCGTCGTAGCCGAAGTAGCCCGCGAGACCGCCGCAGAAGCGCGGCAGGCCCGGGCGCTGCGCCACCTTGAAGCGCGCCTGGAACGATTCGATGAACTGGAACGGGTCACCGTCATGCGTCTCGACGACCTGGCCGTCGCGCACGACTTCCGACACGCCGTTACGGGTGCGGACGAGCGTGCGGGCCGGCAGGCCGATGAACGAGTAGCGGCCGAAGCGTTCGCCGCCGACCACCGATTCCAGCAGGAACGAGTTGGCGCCCGCGCGTTCGGGCTGGGCCAGCTTCAGGTAGAGGGACAGCGGCGTTTCGAGATCGGCGAGGGCTTCCGCGATCAGCGGGATGCGGTTGTAGCCTTCGTTCGCGAGCGATTGGAATTCGAGTTCGGTCATGTTCCGGTCCTGTTCGGGACGAGCGGCGCGTGCGCCAGGGATCACTTGACGCTGCGCGGGTTGCCGTCGGCGAAAGGGCGGTCGATCGAGAAGTGCCTGTTGCCGGCCGGCACTCCGGGCGTGAACGTCGCGAGCCTGCGGCCGATCCTGAACGCAAGCGTTCGGACGCGGTGGAACTCGAGGTGGTGCGACGGTCGGCGCGCGGATGCGCAGCGAGATAAAAAACGGCGCTGAAGACGTGCTTCAGCGTACCTCATCGAAGAGGTTAGCGCGACCAGCGACGCCAGGGCCAGGCTCCCCGGTCGATGCTGCTCAGACTCCGTTTTTTATTCAGAAACATGCGGATGGAAGAAATAATCAGATGGTTGGCCGGCCGGTGTTGTGCGCAGTAATTGCGCGAGCTGCGACCAGCAACGAATCGACTATACCATCCGAATTTATCGTTTGTATAGCTTTGCCGTGGTTGTAGCCGTACGGCACGGTCAGCGTCGCCATCCCGGCCGCGCGGCCGGCCAGCGCATCGTTTTCCGAGTCGCCGATCGCGACTGCCGCATCCGGCGCGACGCCGAGCGCGCTGCAGGCCGTCAGCATCGGCAGCGGATCGGGCTTCTTGCGCGCGACGCTGTCGCCCCCGAGCACGACGCCGAAGCAATCGGCCAGCTCGTATTGCTCGAGCAGTTCGACGGCGAAGCGATGCGTCTTGTTCGTCACGCACGCGAGCCGGATGCCGGCCGCACGCAACGCGTCGAGGCCGGCGGCTACGTCCGGATAAAGGCGCGTGTGGCGGCCGTTGATCTTCGCGTATTCGGTCTGGTAGATCGCCAGTGCATCGTCGAAGCGCGCGTGCGCTTCGTCGGCCGGGAAGCGCGGTTTCAGCACGCTCTGGATCAGGTGTTCAGAGCCCTTGCCGACGTAGCCGATCACCTCGTCACGCGACGTGGCTGGCGCGCCGAGCTGCGCGAGCATCCCGTTCAGGCCGGCCGTGAAATCGTCGGCCGTGTCGACCATCGTGCCGTCGAGATCGATCAGCGCCGCGTCGATGCGCGGCGCGGCGAAGCGGATCGGGGCGGCTTCAGCTGCGGCCCCGGCCGGCGCCTGGCCTGCGAGCGACGAATCGGCCACGGCGTCAGCTCCGCTCGACGGTAGCGAGCGCGGCGCGCATCTCGTCGATCACCTTGCGGTAGTCGGGCTTGCCGAAGATCGCCGAACCCGCGACGAAGGTGTCGGCCCCGGCCGCCGCGATTTCCGCGATGTTGTCGGTCTTCACGCCGCCGTCGACTTCGAGCAGGATCTCGCGGCCGGTGCGCTCGGTGTACGCGTCGATGCGTGCGCGTGCTTCGCGCAGCTTGTTCAGCGTTTCCGGGATGAACGACTGGCCGCCGAAGCCCGGGTTGACCGACATCAGCAGCACGAAGTCGAGGCGATCCATCACGTGATCGAGGTAGTTCAGCGGCGTCGCCGGATTGAACACGAGACCGGCCTTGCAGCCGTGGTCACGGATCAGCGACAGCGTGCGGTCGATGTGATCGGAGCCTTCCGGGTGGAAGCTGATCAGGTTGGCGCCGGCCTTCGCAAAATCGGGCACGATCCGGTCGACCGGGCGCACCATCAGGTGCACGTCGATCGGCACCTGCACGTGCGGGCGGATCGCTTCGCACACGAGCGGGCCGATCGTCAGGTTCGGCACATAATGGTTGTCCATCACGTCGAAGTGGATCCAGTCGGCGCCGGCAGCGACGACGTTGCGGACTTCTTCGCCGAGCCGTGCGAAATCGGCCGACAGGATGCTGGGAGCGATACGGAATTGGGTCATGGCAGGGGAGCGGGGACGTTGCGGCGCAAAACCGTCATTCTACCGTCCGGCGACCCGGTGCGCGGCGGCGGGCCGTGCGGCCGAGGCCCGATTGCGCATAGAATGCCGAACCAATGCGGCGCGCCCGCGGCCCCGTTGCCCATGCCGGCACGGACAGTCACCTTCCACCGGAAACATCATGAGTCAGTATCAGTTCACCGTTTCGGTGAAAACCAGCTACTTGCCGGAACAATCCGACCCCGATCGCCGTCAATACGCATTCGCGTACACGCTGACGATCCGCAACACGGGACAGGTCGCGGCGCAGCTGATCGCGCGTCACTGGATCATCACGGACAGCGAGAACCACGTGCAGGAAGTGAAGGGGCTCGGCGTCGTCGGGCACCAGCCGCTGCTGCAGCCGGGCGAGCACTTCGAATACACGAGCTGGGCCGTGATCGCGACGCCGGTCGGCACGATGCGGGGCGCGTACTTCTGCGTGGCGGAAGACGGCGAGCGTTTCGAGGCGCCGGTCGACGAGTTCGCACTCCACATGCCGCGCACGCTGCATTGAGCGTGCGAAGCGCGTCAGCGCGGCTGGCGGTCGTTGTTGCCGCGGGCGTGCTTCTTTCTGCCCGACGACGTCCACACGACGATGAAGATCAGCAGGGCAAGCGCTACGAAGGCTTCGAGCGCAAAGATGAGCATCGGATATTGGTCGAGAAAATCTGACATGGCGGTTTCCATCAAGAACGGACATTGTATGTGGTTTGGGCCCCGGTTGGCCGGGTGGGCGGCAGCGGTCGCGGCGGCGGCGCTGCTCGCGGCGTGCGGCGGCACGCCGACGCGGACTTCGTCGCTGAAGCCGCCGACCGGCGCGGCGATCATGCCGGGGCAGGTCGCCGCGAAGCGACTCACGCCGGTCGCGTGGCAGCAGGTGCCGGGTTGGCAGGATGATTCGCTGATCGGCGCGACGGCTGCATTGCGGCAGAACTGCGTGCGGCTCGCGCGCCAGCCGGCCTGGCAGCGTGCGTGTGCGGCTGCCGACCGGCTCGACGAGCTTGACGTCAGCAGTGCGCGGGCATTCTTCGAAACGTATTTCACGCCGTTCCAGTTCGCGAACACCGACGGTACGCTCGACGGGCTGGTGACCGGCTATTACGAGCCGCTGCTGCATGGTTCGCGAGTGCGTCGTGGCCCGTATCAGTACGCGCTGTACCGCTGGCCGGCCGGTTATCGCGCGGGCGCCGCGCTGCCGGCACGCGCGCAGCTCGAACGCGCCGGCATCCTGAACGGCAACGAACTCGTGTGGGTCGACGACCCGATCGAGGCGTTCTTCCTGCAGGTGCAGGGCTCGGGGCGCGTGTTGCTCGACGACGGTTCGGTGATGCGGGTCGGCTTCGGCGGCACCAACAACCAGCCGTACCGTTCGATCGGCAAGTGGCTGCTCGATCGCGGCGAACTGACACCCGCCCAGGCGACGATGCAGGGCATCAAGGCGTGGGCGAAGGCGAACCCGAATCGCGTCGACGCGTTGCTCGACACGAACCCGCGGTTCGTGTTCTTCCGCGACATGCCGACCAAGGAGGATGCGCCGCACGGCGGCGCGGACGGCCCGATCGGCGCGCTCGGCGTGCCGCTGACGCCGGAACGCTCGATCGCGGTCGACCCGTCGTCGATCCCGCTCGGCACGCCGGTGTTCCTGCAGACCACGCGCCCGCTGACGAATACGCCGATGAACCGGCTCGTGTTCGCGCAGGATACGGGCTCCGCGATCAAGGGCGGCGTGCGGGCCGACTATTTCTGGGGGCTCGGCGACGACGCAGGCGATCAGGCCGGCCGGATGAAGCAGGTCGGCCGGATGTGGCTGCTGTTCCCGAACTCGTGACTTGAGGCGGCCCGGGTTGTCCGGGCCGCCGCTGCCGATGCATCGGAGGGTGCACTCGTGGGCGCGATGGAGTGTGCGGGGTGTGTCGCGCTGATTGCGAGGGCGCCACGTGCGGCGTGAGTTTTCGTGACGCGCCTTTTGCCTCGACGGGTGCCCCAGAGGCGGCCCGGAATGAAACAGCCCGATCGGCGTTGGCCGATCGGGCTGTTTCATTTGCAGCCGCGGATTCACCGCACGTCGTGCACGCGCGGCGATTGCCGTCAGCCCTTGCGCTTGTCGACGACGCGTCGCGCCTTGCCGACCGAACGCTCGATCCCGTTCACGGGCAGCACGTTGATTACGGCCGTCACGCCGATCAGCGACTTGATGTCGTGTGCGAGCGCCTGTTTGGCCGCATGAATCGCCGTCGTATCGGGCGCAGTCTCCGGACAGGGCTCGACATTGAGCGTCAGCACGTCGAGCGGGCCTTCCTTTGTCAGTACGATCTGATAGTGCGGTGCGAGTGCGCGCTGCTTGAGCAACTGCTCCTCGATTTGCGTCGGGAACACGTTGACACCGCGCACGATCATCATGTCGTCCGAACGCCCCGTGATCTTCTCCATCCGGCGCATCGTGCGGGCAGTGCCAGGCAGCAGCCGCGTGAGGTCGCGGGTGCGGTAGCGGACGATCGGCAGTGCTTCCTTCGTCAGCGACGTGAACACGAGCTCGCCGAGTTCGCCATCCGGAAGCACTTCGCCGGTTTCAGGGTCGATGATTTCCGGATAGAAGTGGTCTTCCCAGATGGTCGGGCCGTCCTTGGTCTCGACGCATTCGGACGCGACGCCGGGGCCCATCACTTCGGAAAGCCCGTAGATGTCGACCGCGTCGATGCCCATCCGCTGCTCGATCGCGACGCGCATGTCGTTGGTCCACGGTTCCGCGCCGAAGATGCCGATGCGCAGCGAACTCTGCACGGGATCGAGACCCTGGCGCTCGATTTCATCGGCGATCGACAGCATGTAGCTCGGCGTCACCATGATGATGTCGGGCCGGAAATCCTGGATCAGCTGCACCTGCTTTTCGGTCTGGCCGCCGCCGAACGGGATCACGGTCAGCCCAGCGCGTTCGGCGCCGTAGTGCGCACCGAGCCCGCCTGTGAACAGGCCGTAGCCGTAGCTCACGTGCACCTTGTCGCCGCGGCGCGCACCGGCGGCGCGGATCGAGCGTGCGACGAGATTCGCCCATGTGTCGATGTCGCCGGCCGTATAGCCGACGACCGTCGGCTTGCCGGTCGTGCCCGACGACGCATGAATGCGCGAGATCTGGTCCTGCGGCACCGCGAACATCCCGAACGGGTAACTGTCGCGCAGGTCGCTCTTCGTCGTGAACGGGAAGCGCGACAGGTCGGCGAGCGTCTTCAGGTCGTCCGGATGGACGCCCGCGTCGTCGAACTTGCGACGATAGACGGGAGAGTGGTCATACGCATGCCGGAGCGACCACTTGAGGCGTTCGAGCTGCAGCGCGGTCAGCTCGTCGCGTGAGGCGGTCTCGATCGGCTCGAGCGGTAGCGGGGTAGTCATGCATGTCTCCAGTGTTTGTTATGTGCGAGCCGTCGACGTCAGCGGTCTTCCGGGATGACCGTACCCTTGATCTGGGCCGATTTGCCGCGAAACATCGCGACGGTTTCTCCGGTCTGGTTCGTGACGCGGATGTCGTAGATCCCTTGGCGGCCGGCGCGTGCCTGCTCGATCGCCTCGGCCGTCAGCACGTCGTCGCCGTGCACGGGGCGCAGGAATTCGATCGAGCAGCCGGCCGCGACTGCGTTCACGTTGTACGAGTTGCATGCGAACGCGAACGTCGAATCGGCCAGCGTGAAGATGATCCCGCCATGGCAGGTCTGATGCCCGTTCAGGAATTCGGGCCGCACGCGCATTTGCAGGCGCGCGTAGCCGGCGCGTACTTCGGCGATTTCCATCCCGAACGCGCGGCTGCATGCGTCGGCGTCGTACATGGCTCGCGCGGCGGCACGGGCGAGCGAGTCGGGGTCGAGCGTGGCAGTGGCGTCCGTCATGTCAACGCCCCTCGAAGCGCGGCGCGCGCTTCTCGATGAACGCCTTCACGCCTTCCGCATAGTCGTACGACTGACCGAGCTTGCGCTGCAGGTCGCGTTCCTGGTCGAGTTGCTGGTCGAGCGTGTTCGTGACGCTGTCGCGCATCGATTGCTTGATCGATGCGATCGCGAGCGTCGGCTGTTGCGCAAGCTGCGTGGCGAGCTGGCGGACTGACGCAGCGAGGGTGTCGTCGTCGACCGCGCGCCAGATCAAGCCCCATTGCTCGGCCTGTTCGGCGCCGAGTTTGTCGCCGGTCAGCGCGAGCCCCAGCGCGCGTGCCATGCCGACGCGTTGCGGCAGGAACCATGTGCCGCCCGAATCGGGTACGAGCCCGATCTTGACGAAGGCCTGGATGAAACTGCTCGATCGGGCGGCGAACACGAGATCGCACGCGAGCGCGAGGTTCGCGCCGGCGCCGGCCGCGGTGCCGTTGACGGCGGCGATGACCGGAATCGGCAGACGCTGCAGGCGGCGGATCAGCGGATTGAAGTGCTCGTCGATCAGCGCGCCGAGGTCGGTGGACGCGCCCGGCGTGAAGTCGAGATCGGCCAGGTCCTGGCCCGCGCAGAAGCCGCGCCCCGCGCCAGTCAGGATCAGCGCGCGCGCACCGGCCGCCTCGACATCATCGAGTGCCGACTGCAGTTCGCGATGCATCGCCCGCGTAAAGCTGTTCAGCTTGTCGGGGCGGTTGAGGGTAATCGTGGCCACGTTCGAGGCGCGATCGATATCCAGCTGAATCGCCTGATAGGACATGCAGTGTCTCCTTCATGACTTCGTTATAGGCGCGCGGTGCGTGGGTTACACGCGTTCGATCGCGATCGCGATACCCTGGCCGACGCCGATGCACATCGTACAGAGCGCAAAGCGGCCGCCCGTACGCTCGAGTTGGTGAAGGGCCGTGGTCACGAGCCGGGCGCCCGATGCGCCGAGCGGATGGCCCAGTGCGATTGCGCCGCCGTTCGGGTTCACGCGCGGATCGTCGTCGGCGACGCCGAGCATGCGCAGCACCGCCAGACCTTGCGACGCAAACGCCTCGTTCAGCTCGATCACGTCGAACTGGTCGATGGTCATGCCGAGCTGGCGCAGCAGTTTCTGCGTGGCCGGTGCGGGCCCGATGCCCATCACGCGCGGCGCGACGCCGGCCGTCGCCATTCCGACGACCCGTGCGCGGCGGCGCAGGCCGTACTGGTCTGCTGCCTGTGCATTGGCGAGCAGCAGCGCGCACGCACCGTCGTTGACGCCCGATGCGTTGCCGGCCGTTACCGAACCGTCCGGGCGCACGACGCCTTTCAGCTTCGCAAGCGCTTCGAGCGACGTTTCGCGCGGATGCTCGTCGCGCGAGACGACCACCGGATCGCCTTTCTTCTGCTGAATCGTGACCGCGACGATTTCCTCGGCGAGCGTGCCGTCCTGCTGCGCACGCGCCGCTTTCTGCTGGCTGCGCAGCGCGAACAGGTCCTGGTCGGCGCGGCTGACGTTGTAGTCGACCGCGACGTTCTCGGCCGTCTCCGGCATCGAATCGACGCCGTACAGCTGTTTCATCAACGGATTGACGAAGCGCCAGCCGATCGTCGTGTCGTAGATGTCGGCCTGGCGCGCGAATGCGCTCGCGGCCTTGCCCATCACGAACGGCGCGCGCGTCATGCTCTCGACGCCGCCCGCGATCATCAGGCGCGCCTCCCCGGCCTTGATCGCGCGCGCAGCAGTGCCGACCGCGTCCATCCCGGAGCCGCACAGGCGGTTCAGCGTCGTGCCGGGCACGTCGGTCGGCAGCCCCGCGAGCAGCGCGGACATGCGGGCGACGTTGCGGTTGTCCTCACCGGCCTGGTTCGCGCAGCCGTAGATCACGTCGTCGATCGCCGTCCAGTCGACGTCGCGGTTGCGCTCCACGAGCGCCTTGAGCGGTACTGCACCGAGGTCGTCGGCGCGGACATCTTTCAGGGCGCCGCCGTAGCGGCCGATGGGGGTGCGAATCGCGTCGCAGATATAGGCGTCTGTCATGGGCGTATCGATGAGCAACGAACCCGCCGGGTGGCGGATTCGTTCATGGTAGAGAACGTGGCGGCGTTTGCACGTCGACCATTCGGGTTATGCAGGTTGACCGGCTTCCGCAGGTGCCGCTTTCGGCGCAACATGGACACGGCTTTGCACGACGCGGAACCGGTTGGCGACGAATGCCGGGTCCGCCAGCGCCGCGTTGGCTGCCGGGTTCGCGCCCGTGCCGTGGAAATCCGAGAACGCTGCCGACTGGTTCACGAACACGCCGCCGGTCAGGTTGATCGACAGCGCGACGCCGCCGCGTACCGCCGCGTCGTGTGCGGCGTCGACGATGGCTTCGTCGGTACTGTAGACGGAGAGCGTCAGCGCGCCATGTTCTGCCGCGATTTCACCGGCGAGATCGAGCGACTGCGCGGTCGAGTCGGTTGCGATCACGAACGAGATCGGGCCGAACCACTCCTGCGTGAATTTTTCGCGATCGGCCACGTCGAGTTGCAGCACGAGCGGTGTGCGCACGCGGGCATCGGGGAACGCGGGGTGCTGGAGGGTCAGGCTGTCGGCGAGCACGCGGCCGAGCTGGCGGGCGTTGTCGATGCGTGCGGTCACGCCTTCGTTCTGGATCGCGCCGATCAGTTCGACCGAGCGGGCCGGATCGCCGGTGAGTTTTTGTACCGCAACGGCGATTGCCTGTGCGACTTCGTCGAAGCTCGCATGGCCTTCCGCCGTCCGGATGCCGTCGCGCGGCACATAGATGTTCTGCGGTGCCGTGCACATCTGGCCGGAGTACAGCGCCAGCGAGAACGCGATGTTCTTGGCGGTGGCCTTCAGGTCGTCGGTCGAGTCGATCACGATCTGGTTGACGCCTGCCTTCTCCGTATAGACCTGTGCCTGGTGGGCATGGCGCTCGAGCCACGTGCCGTTTTGCGTGCTGCCGGTGAAGTCGATCAGCTTGATCTCGGGGCGCAGCGCGAGATCCTGAACGAGTGCGCCGTCGTTGGGTGCGGTCGCGAGGAGCGTGACGACGTTCGGATCGAAGCCGGCTTCGCGCAGCACGTCGCGAGCGATCCGGACCGTGATCGCGAGAGGCAGGATCGCGCCCGGATGCGGTTTGACGATCACGGTGTTGCCGGTGGCCAGATCGGCGAACAATCCCGGGTAGCCGTTCCAGGTCGGGAACGTGCAGCAGCCGAGTACGAGGCCGGTGCCGCGCGGGACGATCGTGTAGCGCTTGTGCATCGCGAGCGGCGGGTTCTTGCCTTGCGGCTTTTCCCAGTGCGCATCGGCCGGAATGCGGCGCAGTTCGTCCCACGCATAGGCAACTGCCTCGAGCGCGCGATCCTGCGCGTGCGGGCCGCCGGCCTGGAACGCCATCATGAATGCCTGCCCCGTGGTGTGCATCACGCTGTAGGCGATCTCGAAGCTCGCACGATTCAGGCGCGCGAGGATTTCGAGGCTTACGCCGATCCAGGCGCTCGGGCCGGCTTCACGCCATGAACGTTGCGCGGCGGCAGCGGCGGCGATCAGTTCGTCGGGCGTCGACTTCGGGTACCGGATGCCCAATGCGATGCCGTACGGCGACCGTTCCGCGCCGACCGTTTCTCCGGACGCCGGCTGGTCGAGCGCGAACGTCTTGTCGAGGTAGGACTTGAACGCGGCCTCGCCATCTGCGTTCGCGCTTTCCCCGTACACTTTGGGGCTCGGCATTTCGGCGAACGGGCTCCAGTACCCGCGGCTCTCGATGGCGGCGAGTGCGTGCTTCAGCGTGTCTTCGTGCTTCGTGAACAGTGCATGGGTCATGGCGGCAGCCTGATGGACGATGAGAGGGGTTGGATCGATTAATTAACCGACCGGTTGGTCGGAGAATGGTAGCATCAAACTATTCGCATGTGCGAGGCGTTTCTCATTTCATTGATCGAGGAGAAATAGATGGCTTACGAGAACATCCTGGTGGAGACCCGGGGGCGTGTCGGGCTGGTTACGCTGAACCGTCCGAAGGCGCTGAATGCGCTGAACGATGCGCTGATGGATGAACTGGGTGATGCGCTGAAGGCATTCGATGCGGACGATGGCATCGGCGCGATCGTCGTGACCGGGAGCGAGAAGGCGTTCGCGGCTGGCGCGGACATCGGCATGATGGCGACCTATTCCTATATGGATGCCTACCGGGGCGACTACATCACACGTAACTGGGAGACGGTTCGCGAAATTCGCAAGCCGATCATTGCGGCGGTGTCGGGCTTTGCGCTGGGCGGTGGCTGCGAGCTGGCCATGATGTGCGACATCATCTTCGCGGCGGACACGGCCAAGTTCGGCCAGCCGGAAATCAAGCTGGGCGTCATGCCGGGGGCGGGCGGTACGCAGCGTCTGCCGCGCGCGGTGTCGAAGGCTAAGGCGATGGACATGTGCCTGACGGCCCGCTTCATGGATGCAGCCGAAGCGGAGCGTGCGGGGCTCGTGTCGCGTGTGCTGCCGGCCGACACGCTGCTCGACGAGGCGATTGCCGCCGCGGCGACGATCGCCGAGTTTTCGCTGCCGGCGGTCATGATGGTCAAGGAGTCGGTGAACCGTGCGTACGAGACGACGCTGGCCGAGGGCGTTCACTTCGAGCGCCGGCTGTTCCATTCGCTGTTCGCGACCGAAGACCAGAAGGAGGGGATGGCGGCATTCGTTGAAAAGCGGAAGCCGGTGTTCAAGCACCGCTGATTGAGCTGCCCGAGGTAGGTGGCCGGTGCCTGGCTGGTATCGGTTGTCGAACCCGGCCCACTGAGCCCCGGCCCCCGTGCGCGCCAGCGCACGAGGGCTTTTCAAAATATTTTCAC
>NZ_ASSI01000019.1:0-622 GCF_000466765.1 Burkholderia sp. AU4i
CGACGTCGCGGAGATCGCCGGCCGACCCGGATGCCGCGCAGCACGGCTCGACCGACGTGCTCGACGAACTGCTCGCGCAGCGGTCGCCGCTGCCCGCGACCGCACGGGCGACGGCGCAGCCGGCTACACCGGCCCAGGGCGGCGCACCGGCACGCGATCCCGCGCAGGGCTTGCCGGCGGGCGCACGGCACGGCGCGTCGCTGCCGCCCGATACGTTCGATCTGCTCGGCGAACGCCCTGATGTGCGCGGGACGCCCGCGCAACCGGCCACCGCGTCGTCGGACTCCCCGGCGCAGACGCTGGCGACCGTGCATCCGGCCGCCGTGCCGCTCGTCAGGCAGCAGCTCGACGCGCTCGCGACCGACCAGTTCCGCTGGACGGGCGAGGCGTGGCCCGGCGCGCGGCTCGACTGGACGATCGAGCCGGACGATCCGGGCAGCCGCTCGCCGCGCGGCGACGATGGCCCGGGCGACGGCATCGCATGGCGCACGCGCCTGACGCTGACGTTGCCGTCGCTCGGCACGGTCGACGCGGAACTGGTGCTGAACGGCACGCAACTGGTCGCGCGATTGCGCGCGAACCAGACGGGCGCCGACCGCCTCGCGCGGCACGAGGCCGCGCT
>NZ_ASSI01000020.1:0-38853 GCF_000466765.1 Burkholderia sp. AU4i
AGGATTGTGATTCCTGTCGTCGTGGGTTCGAGTCCCATCAGCCACCCCACCGAATGCATTAACAAAACAGGCGCTCAGGCGCCTGTTTTGCTTTGCGGGAGGCAATCAGGCGCAATAGCGTCGATTCGAGCCTCGTCGTCTCCAGAGCGTTCTGCTCGCCAGCCATCCATTTTGTACATCCAGTCGCGAACAACTCGATGTCGTGCTTGAGCTGTATCGCTCACACGAGCGGGGGCATTCCGGCCAACGGTATCGCGATCGCGTAGACATGCCGCGTGTTGTACGGAGGGGGCGTGTCGTACTTCGTGCAGTCGAATATTGCGGTGCCGGGAATCCGAGTGAAGGAACGCGGCCGCGCCAATGTGCCGAAAGGAGCGGGCGGTCAAATTTTCGGTTGTGTTTTGCGCGCGCTGTTGGCGGAGCGGCGTTCTACGGTAAATTGACGGACTCCACAGGATTTGGAATTCGACGCTTCTCGGGGAATCCATGCGGTCAAAGAGTAAACCCGTTGCCCAGACAACGGAACGGCAAACCGATTCAAGGCCAAAGATTACGGGCATGACGACTCTCAGGGTAGTGAGGGCGTCGTTTTATCTGCTCGCTGGAGTCGCACCGGCGATGCCCCTGCTGATCTTGTCGTGGCTCGTGTTTATCCTTTTTTTGCTGAATTGGACCGTGGATTGGCCTATAGCGTGGTCTTTCCTTTTTTCCAACGCAGGCGGCATCGGCTTGCTTCTCGCAACTTGCGTTTTGCCGCAAAAGGCACGGATCAAACACATTGCGGGAGTCAGCGCTCTCTTGATCTGCGGGAGCGTCGTCAGCTTCCCGTCGGCCATTGCCTCGTTTGAAAAAATCGTCGATAACCACCGAATCGGTTATCACATGCACCCGGTGGATTTTGGTGACTTTGCCCTCATCGCGTGCAACGTCGTGGCGATCGTGTATCAGCTGGAAGTGCTTGCAACGCTGCTTGCAAGACGCTTGGCCAGGGTTCTCGCCCGATAGGTTCTGATTCGCGTCATTCTCGCAACGTCATCGCGCTGTTTCCCTTTCTTGAGCAGGTGAGTCAGGCGCTGAAGCTGGCGCAAGATGCCGGATACGCTTCGACCTTCAGCTATCAAAACGTCGTCGCCGCTATTCGGACGGCAAGCGCATGGCGATGGGGTATGGCGCGACAGATCGGGATTGCTGCTTTTGGGCGTCCGGCCAGGCGCGCATTCGAACGTAGCGAATGCCGCGAAAAGCAAACATGTCCTCAACGATCGACCACATTGCTCGCGATTCCCGCCTGAGCCGATCGAGTGTTTCGAAACACCACCCACGACCACAAGGCGCCGCCAGCCACCTTGGCGACGAACTGCAGCGCGGCGATCGCCGGAAACACGGCCCCGAACGCAATGAGCGGAAAGATGATGGAGTCGACAGCCGCACCCGCGACGTTCGCGCCGTTTGCGCGCGCCAGTATCGGAAAGCGGCGCGCGAGTTGAAACACGATTGCGCTCGCCACGGCTGCCGAACCGAACGCCACCAGGGACGCGACGGCGATTTCCTTGGCGGCGGGATTGAGTGCGTAACTGACGATACCGGCGGCTGCGATCAACGCAAACATTCGCGACCAAAGCGCGCGGCCTCGCCAATCGAGGTGGAGCCGGTCTCGAATCGCGAGATCGAGGCCGATCAGCAGGAACGCGATGATCGGTGTTGCAGCCGGGCCGAAATGAGCGACCATCAGGTTGGCGACGGCGACCGCTGCGATATAGATCAAGACGTACATGATTCCCCTGCGGTAAAGAGTGCGCGCTGCGTCGATTCGGAGCCGAAGTTTGCCATACATGGCCGATTGAACGGACGGGCGCTCCGCCAGGCGCAAGCCAGATCGAACAGCGTGTGATTGACGGAAAGCCAGGGCTGAGCGCGACAGGATATCGCCACTATGCCGCCGGTATTCGTCAATCCATCGTCGACGCGAGATTGTATGGCCGTATTCAGTCGACGTGATGTTGCGCAAGTTGCGCAATTTCCTTTTTCGACTAAGGTTCTCGCTTCCGGTGCCGTTATCTTTCCTGGACAGCCCTCGTGCCTCGAATGCTGATCCGTTTTCTTGCCTGCTCGCGTTTCGCGTGAGCAGGCTTTTTTCGTTTATGGCGGAACGAGACAGGGACTTGGCGCGAGCCGACAGCGCGCAACAGTCTTACATTGGTGTAACGTATCGACTTCCTCGTGCCCTCATGCTTTGCAGGGCCGTTCGATCCCGACAACCAATGACAGTGTCGGGATTTTTTTTGCCTGGGCCTCGTTGCATTGGCAACGAGCTGCAGCGGGGCATGAACCCGGCATGGCGTCCGGCAGACAATCGCTGACGCGATCGCGTCAAACGTGATGGAGGCGAATATCTGCAAACGGTATATTTGCGGCGAGACGTCCCGATCAAGAGAGCAAGTGGAAGGAGTGACCACCGATGCCGGAAACCCGTGCCACGCTGCGTGACGCGACAGCGCAAGACGCACAGCACATCGCTCGCCTGCACACGCTGAGCTGGCAAACTGCATACAGCCATATCTTGCCGGCGACCTACCTGTCCGACGAGGTGCCGACGGAACACGCGACCCGGTGGCGGCAATATTTCGATCGCAACGAAAACGAGCGGGGCCTGGTGCTGATCGCCGAGGCGGACGGCGAGCCCGTGGGTTTCGTCAGTGCCGAGCGCCCCGTCGATCCGGCGCTGGGCGTGCTGCTCGACTGCCTGCACGTCCATCCTTCGCATCACGGAGGCGGCACCGGCAAGCTCATGATCGAAGCCGTCCGTTCATGGGCGCGAACGCTCGGCGTGCACCAGGTCCATCTGAAGGTATTGGCGGGCAACGAGCGCGCGATCGGTTTCTACGAGCACAACGGATGGCAACTGGCGGGTATCGAAACGAGCCGCATCGGCCAGACGGAAGTCACCGACCGGATCTATGCGATACAGGCCTAGCCGCCTGGCCACATTCGAGCGAACGGCCGCATGATGCGCGGCCATCGCCGGGCGAAATCCGAACGTACTTCACAGTGACTCGACACAGTACTGCACGAGCAAATCGGCTTCCGTCTCGTGCACTTCGACGGGCAGGGTCGTTGCACCTGCATAGGCAAGATAGCGCGCGCGATGCTGGCCGTTCCGGAACGACGCGACGCCGACCTTCGACAGCCCGGGGATGCCGAGCAGCGTTCGTGTTCTCGTCTCGCGAAACGTGATGTACGGCATGTCCGGAATCCTGTCCTGTTCAGGATCGAGGAATTCGCGAATGCCCGCGGCTTTTCCCGGTGGCCAGTAAAGAACAGACGGCAACACGTAGTCCGTCGTGTCCCGGTCGGCACATGCCAGCAGTTTCGTCAGGTCGATCGTCACGACCCGGTGTCGCGTATCGTCGCACGAGAATACCCGCTTGAGGTGCGTATAGGCATAGGGAGTGTGCCCGGGAATCTGGACAATCCAGACCTCTACGCCATTCTGTTGTGCGCGGGCGAGTGCCATTTTTTCCTCTGGTATTGCAAGCGGTCGTCTTGGCCGGAGTTTAGCAGTGCGATCGCGATGGCGAAGCAGGGCAATACCCGGAACAGGAAAGCGCGGTGACTGGCAGCAGAACCGAACCACGAGCGAAAGCGCCGAGGGGAATGGTGGAAAAATCGAGTGCAGTCATGTGTCGGCGATCGTTATCGACAGGTTATGAGAATATCGTGATCCCGCCAGCGGGAATGAGCCGTCGCGCGAATTTCATGCAGAATTCACACTGTGTCGCGAAACCCGGCAAGCGCGGATGATCACAAGAACAGAGAGGGCGGATTGACCGGAGAAAACCATGTCGTCGAAACTTGAGATCGAATATCTCGATTACTGTTTCACCGCGACGCTCGAAATCAGAGAGTCCGGTCGGACGGGCGTTGTCGATTGGCATCTCGAATCCGGTTCGCGAAGCAAGACGCTTGCGTGGATCGTATTCGACCGTTATCTCGAGCGGAGTGATTTCGCGGATGAAGAGGATGCGCGTGCCAATATCGGCGACTGGCTGGAACGGCTGGCCGCTCCGGGATCGGGTGCGTCCGCCCAGATGACGAAGGTGAATGGGGTCGCTGCCGGCGCGGTGGCGGCGGGCGCATCGACTGCGTCGAACGCGTCAACTTCATCGACCACATCGACTGCCGAAATGGTCGGCGAAACCGTCATCGACATCGTCGGCGATCTCGACTGGATCGAGATGGTTGCCGAGTGGTTTTTCAACTGACCGGTATGAGGACGAAACCCGGTGTCATGACGCGCGGGCTCTTGTGTTCGAGAAACATGGTTTCAAAAAAGATGCAGAAAAATGAAGCCGGAATCGTGTCGATCGGAAAAATAGAATAAACCTGCTTTGACAGCCGCCGCGACTTGCCGGAGACTTGCCCCGGGCCTGAAAATATCCGCTTGCATTAAAACAAGATCAAATTCCAGACATGAAAAGAAGGGCGCTGCTGACGGCAGCGCGTGATCGTTGTCGCCGCCGGCCTGACAGGCTGCACGGCAATGCTGTTCGAAGATGGCCGATACGAAGAGACGGTCGACCGATTCCTCGTCAGCGAGGATGGCAAGAAATTCGTCGTGCTCGGCGAGAAATATCACTACATCTTCGATATGCCCGAGCATCTCGGTGCCGTGCTGGCATCGCCCTACCGCAAGTCGATCAACGCGTCGCTCTATGGATTCGTCGCGCAGGGCAGCAAGATCTCGGGCAAGTTCCGGCTCCAGCTCCGTCGCGCCGATATGACCGACGAGGGCTGGGACCGCGCGCTGGAGGACGGCTTCACGAAGCGCGGGAGCAGCGATCTGGAGATGAAGGGTGAACTGGCCGGTTCGCGTTATCTGGCCGACGGTTTTGCACAGGGCAAGACGTGGTCGTCGTTTGCGCATTCGTACAAGATCGACGTCACCGACCGCATCACCACGGCGGGCAAGGCCGTGCGCGTGCTCGCGACCCCCGTCACGCTCGCGGCCGATGGCGTGATGATGATCGGGGCGGTGGTGTTGTCGCCTGTCATCGTGGTGTTGCTCGCGCCGGTCGCGGGCGTCGCGCTCGGGCCGTGACGCGATCCGCGCGGCACGCGAGCGTGCCGGTTGCCGCGGCATCGTCACCAAATGGTGAGTTGCCGCACAGATCGTTGCGCGGCCGGCGCTCACAATCTGGCCGGTTGACCGTTCTTCCCCGGCCCGGTCAACCATTTCCCCGCTCGCTCGCGCAGGAGCGGGGGCTTTTTGCCCGTCCGACGCCGCAAGGCCGCGTCGGCGGAACCGGACAGGCGTTCGGCGGGCAGCGCAATCGCACCGGTTGCGTGCCCTGCATCCGATCGCCTGGTCCGCACGTATCGCTTTCCTCGTGCCTGAGCGAACCCTCAGGCCCATCGCCGGTTTCGGCCGGTGATGCCTTGGTCCCGGCGGCGCGCATCAATGCCGCCGGGATGTTTTTTGCGCCGGATGCGGTGCATCACGTCACTTGCGGCGGGTAGGTCAACCCGCTCGGCCAGCCTGTTCGATGCTGGTTTCCCATCCGTCGTATTCCCCTGCGAACGAATGTACCTCGCGATTGATCGCGACCGTATGGCGTGTGATGTCGGCCAGTGCCATGGTGCCCTCGTGCGAGAACCGTACGGCCGACTTGCCGTCCTCGGTAGGGGCGACCGATTCGACCGGATAGCCTTTCGCTTCGGCCCAGTCCGCGAACTGATGCGCGTCGCTCTGGTCGGGGAAGTACGCCCAGTGCATCACGCGCCGGCTGACATCACCGGCGTCGCCTTTCTTCCGCAATTCGTCCAGCACGCGCATGTCGCGCATGATCTGCCGGTCGTCGTCGGTCGGGTAGAGCGTCTGCCAGTACGCTTCCTTGTCCGGATCGTCCTGGTGCGCGTACTGCAACGCGTAGGTCGTCTGATCGGCCAGCGCGTCGATGATCTCCGCCGCGGCCTCTTCGTCGAGCGATACGTAGAAAAGGAAATCCCGATGGCCGTCGACGGTGATGCGGCCGACCTGCACACCACCTTTCGCCGTGATCGCGGTGTCCAGCAGGTCCTCGATCTTCGCGAGACCGGCGAATTCGTCGCCGGTCGGCAGGCCTTCCGGCGTCGGATGCGCAAAGGGGACGCGCACGCTGAGCAGCGACGTGCGCGGATCGCCTTCCGCGATTTCCGCAAAGTCGTGGTTGAAGCTGATGAAAGCCTGATGGTCGCCCATTCTGGCAGGGAAGGTTCCCCAGGCGTCGGTCATGTGTTTCTCCCGTGCACGATTGTCTGTTGACGGTTGTAAAGCGTCCCAATGTATCATCGAAAATCGCATTGACCGGAGGGGCGCACATGATCGCGAGTCTGGGCATCCTGGTGCCGGTCGAAGACGATCGCTTTCGGGCGGTGGTGGATTTCTACCGTCTGGCGCTTGCGCTGCCGGTTCACTCCGAAGGCGTGTCGGCTGCGGGGAATCCGTGGCGCCGCTTCGTGATCGGCGGAGCAACGCTGACCGTTCACACTGGCAGTGGCGGCAGGTTTCCGTATCCGGAGTTTCGACCGACCGGCCATGGCATTGCGCTGGCCGTCGAAGTCGCGCACGTGTCGGAAGCCGTCGCACGGCTCGAGTCGTGCCGCGTCGGCATCCTGAACGAGTGGGACTACGGCGACGGCACGGTAGCGATTTCCGTGGCGGACCCGGCGGGAAACGTCTGCGAGATCTGGGGCCGTCCGTGACCGCGCATCGGTACGGCGGGCCGCAAAAATATTCGAAGGAGATGCCGATGTCGATGTTTGCGGTGAATGGTGTGCGAATCGATCCGCTCAGCGCGCGCGTGACGCATGTGCGCTGGGCGGCCGTGAATCCGTCCGACCGGTCGTGGGCGGCGACGCCTAGCGAGGCGCCGGTGGCGGACGTGGCGCGCGCGCTCGCGTCCGGCAACGATGTCTGCGCAATCTTTTCGGCATCGGACGCCACCGCGATCGGGCCCCGGCTCAAACGCGTGCTGTATCGCGATGCATCGGAAGGCATCGAGCTCGACATCGATGCAACGAACGAATCGCGCACGTTGCGCGATCTGCCGCAAATCTGACCGAAGGGGCATGCGTCATCGCTAGCACGCGTCGTCGCATGAATGGCGGCACCTGGCCGAACGGTCGCTCGCACGACGTCGATCACGAGGAGTAGTATTGGACGATCGTCATGCCGCATGACCGGTCGTGCCGAACGGTTTGACGGTCACGCGATCTTCAGCGAGCCGTTACCGGAAGCGAACTTCGCAAACGCGTACGAGATCATGTCCAGATCCCTCATCGCTCCGTGGGCGTCCGCGCTTTGTCTGGCGCTGTCGGCTTGCCAGACGGCGTCCGAGCCGCCTCCGCTGCCGTCGCCCGACACCGCGTCGGCAGCCGCAGCCGTTCCGGCGTCGTCGCCAGCCGCGCCGATCCGTGGCATCGGCCTGGCGCCTCATCTGGCAGGGCAGAGTCACTGGGCCACCGGTCAATGCACGACCAACGGCACCGTCAAGGTGTGCAACTGAATATGGCCGGTGCCGGCCGGGCACTGACCGTTCCGCGTGGACGAGTGCGTGCTGGCGTGCGTCGATGCGTACCTTTTTCGATCGCGATCATTTCCCGTCGGCACGCCGACCTTTTCAGCGCATCGACAGGGTGTCCGGCTTCGATCACCCGGCGGCCGTCGAGGTGAGCGATCGCACAATGAAAGACGCACTTGAATCCACCGATTCCGGCTGGCACGTCGATCCGGTCGCGGGAACGATCGCCGGCCAGTTGCCGGTGACACTGGCGGTTGACGGCCGGAGCCTGAAAAGAAGGGCGATCGTATGCATGGTGCTGGCCGCGGCAAGCGTGTGCGGTTATGCGGCCGCCCCGGCACTCTGGCCGGTAGCGGCGCTGGCCGGATTGCTGGCGCTGGCGGGGGCCGCCTTCTTCGTGTCGTCGCGACGCAGGATGGCGCTGCATGTCGACGAGACGGGTTTCAGGCTGATCGGAGGCTTACGCGAACAACCCGTCACGCCATGGCGTGATGTCACCGAATTCCGGATCATCAGCGTCGCAGGCAATCGCTATATCGGTTACCAGTTCTCGGCGCATTCGTCGCGCACCAGGGTGCCGGGCGGCGTGATGCTGCCGATTGCCCGGTTTGCCGATCTTCCGCTCGATGCGGTGGCAGGACTGCTCGAGGCATGTCGCCGGCAGTTCGGCACGCCGGACAACGACGCCGGCCGAACGGGCGGGTGACGCCCGATGCGGCGACCCCGAGCGCCCTGATACTCGAGAAAACAAAAAAATGCGGGGCGCCGTGTCGATTTCCGCCGGGGGTCGTCCGTCGTAGCATCGGAGGCGTGCGCATCGCGCGTCCGTCCCGATTCCGATACGACCACCGAACGAAGGAGCGACACCCATGTCCACGTCCGTCAAACCGATCCCGGAAGGGATGCGTACGCTGACGCCGCACCTGATCTGCGCCGACGCAACCGCTGCCATCGACTTCTACAAGCGCGCGTTCAATGCGAGCGAACAGTTTCGGCTGGCGATGCCTGACGGCCGGCTCGCGCACGCGTGCCTCGTGATTGGCGATTCGACACTGATGCTGGTGGATGAAATGCCCGAACACGGCGCGCTCGGGCCGAAGGCCCTGAAGGGCACGCCGGTTTGCCTGCACCTGTACGTGCCTGATACGGACGCGGCGATCGCGAAGGCGGTCGCGGCCGGCGCGACGGTGACGATTCCTGCCGCAGACATGTTCTGGGGCGACCGCTACGGACAAGTCGAGGATCCGTTCGGACACCGCTGGTCGCTCGCGACGCACCAGCGCGACCTGACGCCCGAGCAGATCGCGGAGGCGATGGCCAGCGCGCCGCCGTGCGGCAGCTGACACAGCCGCGCCACCGCAATTGACCGGCAGGGCGGCGGCATGCGCCCGCGCTCACGCGCCGGCCGTCTTGCCGCGCTGCTTGTGCTCGTACATCCGTTGGTCGGCCGATGCGAGCAGGCCGGCCACGTCGCGATGGTGCGCGGGGTCGTAGTCGACGTACCCGACGCTGAACCGGATGTCATAGCCGCGCGCGTCGGCCGTGTTGCGCAGCGCAAGCGCCTGCGTCACGCGGTCGACCGGCTCGGCGACGTCGGCCGGATCGGTGGCACTCAGCAGCACGACGAACTCGTCGCCGCCAAGCCGTGCGATCACGTCGCTGTCGCGTAGTGCGCCCGTCAGCGTGTCGGCAAATGTCTTGAGCGCGCGGTCGCCCTCGGCGTGGCCGAAGCGGTCGTTGATCGCCTTGAAATCGTTCAGGTCGAAGAACAGCAGCACCGCGTGACGACCCAGGCGATCGCACAGGCTCAGCACGTGGCGGGCCAGGATCTCGAAGCCGCGGCGGTTCGTCAGCTGGGTGAGCTCGTCGGTGGTCGCGAAATGCAGCGCGGCGATCTCGCGTTCGGTCATGTGGGCGAGATCGCCGAGCAGCGCGAGCTCGTCGGGTTCGAGCGAGCGCGGCCGCGTGTCGATCAGGCACAGCGTACCGATGGGCGCGCCGTTCGGCGCCACGAGCGGCCGGCCGGCGTAGAAGCGGATGCCGGGTGCACCGGTGACGAGTGGATTGTCGTGGAAGCGATCGTCGTTCAGTGCATCCTGGACCACCATCGTATTGTCCGCGAGCAGCGCATGGGAGCAGAACGACACGTCGCGCGACGTTTGCGTGACGTCGAGCCCCGCATGGCTCTTGAACCACTGGCGATCGTCGTCGACGAGACTGACCAGTGCGATCGGCACGTCGAACAGCCTGCGTGCAAGACGGGTCAGGCGATCGAAGCGTTCTTCGGGCGGCGTGTCGAGGATCGAGAGCGAATGAAGCGTATCGAGGCGGGCCGCCTCGTTGGCCGGTTTCGGTGCAATTTGCATGGGTCGTGTCCTTTGTCCCGGCTGCGAGGCCGGTCACGGGATCGTATGCCGGACAGTATCGCGCATTGCGCGGCGTATCGCCATGCCGGCGATCCGGAAGCGGGCGGTTTCGGCCTGGCCCGGATCGTTGCAGATGCGGTGAGAAGCGGGCGTCATGGGCCCGCGTTTCGCCCCGATGCGCAATCCGGTGCGCGACGCCTCAAGGTGCCCGGCGCAGTGCCGTAAACAGGGCGAGTCCAATCGTTCATCGCCTTCCATTGCACCATGGTTCGAATTCTGTACGCGGGTTATCTCGCGTTTGCGCTGTATCTTCTTTATCCGATGGTCCAGAACACGCTGGTATTCGGCGTCGCATGCGTGAGCAACGCGCTGCCGGGCGGCGCCAGCGGCTTGTCGACATCGTCGGCACGCGGCGCGGGTGAGCACGCGAATCGCTGCACGCCGACGACGCAGGCCGGTGCCGCGACGGGGCGGACGGCTGAAATCCATTAAGCAGGCAACGCTTTGGCCGTTCGGCCGAATTGAGCTTCGCGCGATGCTCGCCGATCATCTGCAACACGGCGGATCGAACACGATGTGAGCGCGGCGCGTGTCAGTAGCTGGAACGGTACGGCGTGCCCTGGTCGAAACGGCTTTGCCAGTGCGTGAGATAGCGCGACGCGAGTTGCGGGTTGTTCCACACCACGACGACGTTCTCGGAATTGCGGCTGGCCGCCGACGCGCTGTAGTTGAACGAGCCCGTTTCGACGTGCTCGGCGTCGATCACGAGGTACTTGTCGTGATGGATCGCATAGGCGTCGATCGTGCGTGTCGGGATGCCTGCGTTGACGAGCAGGTTCAACGCCTGCTTGCTGCTCTTCGCGCGATTGCCCTTGTCGTCGACCACCACCGCGACATTCACGCCGCGTCGCTTGGCGGCGAGCAGTGCGCGCGTGACGGGCGGCGACGTGAACGAATAGGCTGCGACGCGGATTGAACTGCGCGCGGCGCCGATCGCTTTCAGCACCAGCGCTTCGGCACCGCCATCGGGCGAAAACGCCGATTCGACGACCTGTGTTGCGGGCGCTTCGTGAGTGGGGGCCGGTAGCCACCGCGACACGAAGTCGATCGCCTGCTGGAGCAGCGATTCGCTTTGCGTCTTGCCGAAAGCGGTGAACGGTGTGGCGAGCAGGGAGGCGGCGAGACAGGCAGCGGCGAGGCGATTGCGCGACAACATCTTGGACAGCGAATAATTTCGAGACAGCGGGCCGTGAGTGTAACGCACACGTGGCGGCCCGGTCACGTGCGGATGCCAAGGGACGACGCATCGCGAAGACCGGCGATGGCAGAGGCGGTGACGCAAAGTTGCGTTGTGCGGGATCCGTGCATGCGATCGGGTCGATCGGCGAATGGGGGGGCGATGGCGGCGCGTGAATGCGCATGCGACGGCAGGGTGTCGGCGTGCAAGCCGTGCGAGAGTGCAACCAGGTCGGCTCGCTGGAACCGGCGACAGCAGCGCGAACGCAACGAACGATCCGTGTGCGTCACGCGCTCCCGTATGCGTTCCCGTATGCGCGATGCGTCAGTCCTCGGCCGAAGTCGTTCCGGCGGCTTCTGCTGCGACCCATCCGGGGCCACGCTCCGGCTGCACGTCGCGGGCGTCGAGCGGCTCGCCGCACGCCGAGCATACGGTGACCGCGTGCATCAGATGGCCGCAGGTACGGTGACGCAACTGCACCGGTGGCCCCTGGCCGTCGTCTTTCCAGCGGTCTCCCCATGCGGTCAGCGCAAGCAGGGTCGGGTAGAGGTCGAGGCCCTTGTCCGTCAAACGATATTCGAAACGCGGCGGGCGTTCCTGATACGCGTGCTTGGCCAGCACGCCTTCGTCGACGAGCCGCGCGAGCCGCTCCGCCAGCACATGGCGCGTGATGCCGAGCTGGGTCTGGAACGCGTCGAAGCGGCGGCAGCCGAGGAACGCGTTGCGGAGGATCAGCATGGTCCAGCGGTCGCCGAGCACGGCAAGCGTACGCGCGACCGAACAGTTCAGCGTGCCGATGTCATCCCATTTCATCGTCGAGTCTCTTGCGGCGGTTCAGCGAAATAGCGGGCTCGATTATAGAACCCGCCTTCGACTGCAACGAGCCCGGCCTCGTTGACAACGACCGTGGTCGTTGTGAATAATGAGTTCCAATTTGGAACTTACTCGCGCGGCGACGCGCTTTCAACCCGGAGACAACCCGATGAACCCGCTTTCCCTGTCTGGTCTCGATCTGCTGCGCGCAGCGGTATCGGGCGATGCGCCGCTCGCGTCGATTTCCGAGACGATCCCGATGCGTCCGCTCGACGTCGAGCTCGGGTATGTGAAATTTTCGGCGCGGGCGGACGGCCGGCACCTGAACCCGCTCGGCGGCGTGCACGGCGGGTTCGCGGCGACGGTGCTCGATTCGGTCACGGGGTGTGCGGTGCATTCGATGCTCGATGCGGGCGTCGGCTACGGTACGGTCGATCTGCATGTGAAGATGCTGCGACCCGTGCCGCGCGATGTCGAGCTGGTTGCGGAAGGGCGCGTGATTCACCTGTCGCGTTCGCTCGGCGTTGCCGAGGGCACGCTGAAGACGCCGGATGACAAGATCGTCGCGCATGCGTCGGCGACCTGTTTCATCCAGCGGCCGCAGTAACGGTGGGCCGCAACGCGTTCGTTCGGGCCCTGCGCGTGAACGCTCGCACCCGTACCGAAGGCCGCCTGTAAGCGTGTGCGGCGCCTGTCTGAAGCGGTCGCTTCAATGTGATAGCGTTCCTGCTTTCCACCGACGCGACAGGAACAGCATGGAATACCGCACACTTGGCGATTCGGGCATCGAGGTCAGCCTGATCGGCCTCGGCACGATGACGTGGGGCGAGCAGAATTCGGAGCGCGATGCGCACGAGCAGATCGACTACGCGATCGGGCAAGGCGTGACGCTGATCGATGCCGCGGAGATGTATCCGGTGCCGCCGAAGCCCGATACGCAGGGGCGCACCGAACAGTACATCGGCACGTGGCTCGCGCAGCATCGCGCGCAGCGTGAGCGCATCGTGCTTGCGACGAAAATCGCGGGGCCGGCGCGGCAGCCGCACAATCCGCGCCATATTCGCGGCGAAGGCAACCAGTTCGACCGGAAGAACCTGACCGAAGCGCTCGACGGCAGCCTCAAGCGCCTGCAGACCGACTACGTCGATCTTTATCAGCTGCACTGGCCCGACCGCAGCACGACGACGTTCGGCCGGCCCGCCTATCCGTGGGTCGACGACGCCTACACGGTGCCGATCGAGGAAACCCTCGGCGTGCTCGCGGAATTCGTGAAGGCCGGCAAGGTGCGCGCGATCGGCGTGTCGAACGAAACGCCATGGGGCGTCGCGCAGTTCCTGCGCGCGGCCGAGAAGCTCGGGCTGCCGCGTATCGCAAGCATCCAGAATCCGTACAGCCTGGTGAATCGCACGTTCGAGAACGGGCTGTCGGAGTTTACGCATCGTGACGGCGTCGGCCTGCTCGCGTATTCGCCGCTCGCGTTCGGCTGGCTGTCCGGCAAGTACGAGAACGGTGCGCGTCCGGCCGGCGCGCGCATCACGCTGTTCGAGCGCTTCCAGCGTTACAGCAAACCGCAGGCCGTCGAGGCGACGTCGCGCTATGTCGCGCTCGCGCGGCGTCACGGGCTGTCGCCCGCGCAGCTCGCGCTGGCGTTCGTCAACAGCCGGCCATTCGTGCGCAGCAACCTGGTCGGCGCAACGTCGCTCGAGCAGTTGAAGGAGAACATCGGCAGCATCGACGTGAAGCTGTCCGACGAGATCCTCGCCGAGATCGATGCGCTGCATGAGCTGCAGCCGAACCCGGCGCCGTAAACGGCGCACGGCCCGCGCGGCGACGATGCCGATGCCGCTACGGGCCGCACCGGCGGCGCGTCGCCGCGCCGTCGTTTCTTCCGTTATCGCATCTTGAGCCGGGTGCGCGCGACGAACAGCGCGACGAGGCTCAGCACCGCACACCCCATCAGGTAGAGCGCCGGCGACAGCCGGTTGCCGGTCGCGCTGATCAGCCAGGTGATGACGAACGGCGCGAAGCCGCCGAACAGCGTGACCCCCGTGTTGTAGCTGACCGCGAGCCCCGTTGCGCGCGTCTGCGACGGGAACAGCTCGGCCATCAGCGCCGGCAGCGCGCCGCAGTACATCGCCTTCAGCGCGCCGATCCAGACCAGTGCGGCGAGCATCGTCGCGAACGACGCGTGGCGCGTGAGCCAGGCGAACGTCGGCCACACGCTGACGAGCATCAGCACGGCCGCGGCCGCCATCATGCGGATCCGCCCCGTGCGATCGGACAGGTGGCCGACGACCGGCGTGACGAGCGTGAGCACGAAACCGGTCGCGAGCGTCGCCGCGAAGCCCGTCGACGCGGGCAGGCCGAGTTGCTTGATCGCATAGGTCGGCATGTACAGCACCATGTAGTTGATCGCGGTCGAGATCACGAGCGCGCCGATCGACAGCAGCAGCCGCAGCTTCTGATCCGCGAACAGTTCGCGCACGGGCGCTTCCGAGCGTGCCTGCGTCTTGAACTCGACGCCTTCGTCGACGTAGCGGCGGATGTACAGCCCGACCGGGCCGATCGCGAGCCCGAACAGGAACGGCACGCGCCAGCCCCAGCTTTCGAGTTGCGCGGTTGTCAGCGTGGACGTCAGCAGCGCACCGAAGCCCGACGCGAGCAGCGTCGCGAGTCCCTGGCTCGCGAACTGCCAGCTCGACATGAAACCGCGCCGCTGCGGCGCGTGCTCGACGAGGAACGCGGTCGAGCTCGCGAATTCGCCGCCCGCGGAAAAACCCTGCATCAGCCGCGACAGCATGATCCCGAGCGGCGCGAGTATGCCGATCGATGCGTAGGTCGGCATCGACGCGATCAGCAGCGTGCCGGCCATCATCATCGCGATCGACAGCAGCAGCGACGCCTTGCGGCCCGCGCGATCCGCGTACGCGCCGAGCACGAAGCCGCCGATCGGCCGGATCAGGTAGGACAGGCCGAACGTGCCGAGCGTGAGCATCAGCGACGTCGCTTCGCTCGTGGCGGGGAAGAACAGCTTGGCGATCGTCACCGCGAAGAAGCCGTAGACGATCAGGTCGAACCATTCGAGTGCGTTGCCGATCGACGCCGCGAAGATGATGCGCCGGATTTTCGCGGCGCTGGGGAGGGCGGCTTCCTGCGAGGTCAGGGTGGTCGTGTTCATCGTGTGGGCAGGTCCCGTGAAAGGGGCGAAGCGCGTTACAGGGTGGCGCCGGCCGCGGCGGGCGCCGCGCGGCGAACGGTCGGGGCGTCGTCGCCGAGATCCCAGAAGAGGCCGGCCATCATCTGCAGCCCCTCGCTGACGACGCTCGCGAGCAGGTGCTCGTCGGGCGCGTGCTGCGAGCACGCAGGGTACGAATGGGGTACCCACAGGGTCGGCAGCCCGAGCGTGTCGGCGAACACTTCGTTGGGCAGCGTGCCGCCGAGATTCGGCAGGATCGCGGGTTTCTTGCCGGTGGTCCGCGCCAGCGACGCGACCGCCCAGCGGACCCACGGATCGTCCGGCGACACGCGCGTCGCCGGTGCACCGCGCTCGACGTCGATCTCGATGTCGGCGAAGCCATGCGCATCGAGGTGCGTGCGCAGGTGCGCATGCAGCGCCTGCCAGTCGGTGCCGACGACGAAGCGCAACTGGCAGTGCGCGTACGCGGCGGGCGGGATCGCATTGACGGGGTGCTCGGGGTTGCCGGCCTTGAATGCGAGGATCTCGAACGTGTTCCAGCCGAACACGCGCTCGGGCGCGGTAAGGCCGGGCTCGCCCCAGCCGGCGTCGAGCGCCGGATCGCCGGGGCCGCCGCCGACGCAGAGATCGGCGAGCGCCTCGCGCACGGCGGCCGGGATCGGCGGCGGACGCAGCCCCGCGACGCGAATCGCGCCGCGCGCGTCGACGAGGCTCGCGAGTGCGTGCGCGAGCACGATCGCCGGATTGCGCAGCAGCCCGCCCCAGTTGCCGGAGTGATGCGCGCCGTCACGGGCGCGCAGGCTCAGCTTGAAATTGACCGAGCCGCGCGAGCCGAGGAACACCGTGGGGCGCGCGGCGGCGATGCGCGGGCCGTCGGACGCGATCAGCACGTCGGCCGCGAGCGCGTCGCGCTCCTGACGGCACAGTGCGGCGAGGCCCGGCGAACCCGTTTCCTCGCCCATCTCGATCAGCAGCTTCGCGTTGAAGCCCATCCGGCCGCCGCGCGCATCGAGCACGCTCGCCAGCGCGGCCAGGTTGATGGTGTGCTGGCCCTTGTTGTCGGCGCTGCCGCGGCCGTACCAGCGGTCGCCGTCGGCCGTCAGCGTCCACGGCGACAGCGGTGCGCGCCACTGCGCGTCGTAGCCGCGCACGACGTCGCCGTGGCCGTAGATCAGCACGGTCGGCAGTGCATCGTCTTCGTGGCGCGATGCGAGCAGGAACGGGCCGCCGCCGTCGACGGGATTGTCGACGATCCGCGACGTGAAGCCGAGGCGCGCGGCCTCGGGTGCGATCTCGTCGGTCAGATAGGCGCGCAGCGCGGCACCGTTGCCGCTTTCCTGGCTTTCGGTCCGCAAGCCGACGCGGCGGCTCAGGGTCGTGAAGAACGCACCGGATTCGAACTGGTTCAGCGCGTGCTGGATGGCGGCGGTACGGCTCAAGTCGTGTCTCCTCTGTCGGGTTCGCTGCACGCGGCGGATCGTGCGTGCAGCGTGAAGTGCGATCGATTCTAGAAAGCCGTTTTTTTTGTCACAATGATCGAATTTCGAACCTTTCTTTGCCGAAAAGGCAAAGCAGCGCGGCCGGCAGCCGGGTGGGGACAGAACGATGGCGGCTTTCCTGCATGGCCTGGCGTTGCGGTATTTCGTCGAGGTGGCGCGCACCGGTTCGATCAGCGACGCGTCCGCGCGGCTGCACGTGGCTGTCTCGGCGATCAGCCGCCAGATCGCGAAACTCGAGAGCGAGCTCGGCGCACCGCTGTTCGAGCGCCGGCCGCGCGGGATGGCACTGTCGGAGGCCGGCGAGCGGCTTCTGGCGTTCGCGCAGCGCAGCCTGCTGGAGGCCGAGCACGTGATGAAGGACATCAGCGGGCTCGACGCGCTGCACGGCAGCCTGCTGAAGATCGCCTGCTCGGAAGGGTTCGCGATCGATTTCCTGCCCGGCACGCTCGCGCGCTTCAAGGCACGCCATCCGGGCGTCGATTTCTCGGTGTGGGTTGTGTCGCCGGCGGAAGCGACGCGGCGCGTGCGCGACGGCGACGTGGACGTCGCGTTGAGCTTCAGCCTCGCGCCGGAGAAGGGCGTGCGCGTCGAGCATACCGAGCGCGCGCCGATCTTCGCGCTGGTGCGGCGCGACCATCCGCTCGCGACGCGTGAAGCGGTGTCGCTCGCCGATGTCGCGTGTCACCCGCACGTGCTGCCCGAGGCCGGCACCACGGTGCGCCAGCTGATCGACATCGCATGCGCGCTCGACGGGCTGCTGCTCGAACCGGAACTGACGAGCAACAACACGGCGGCGATGTACGGTTATGCGCGACGCACGGGCGCGGTGATGTTCACGGGGCTGCTGTCGGTGCGCGACCGCTGCGCCGCGGACGGCTTCGTCGTCGTGCCCGTGACGAACCCGCAGTTGCGCGAGCGTAGCATCCAGGTGCAGACGATGGCGGGGCGCGACCTGCCCGCGTCGGTTCGCGCGTTCCGCGACCATCTGATCGACGCGATGCAGGCCGCATCGCCGCCGCCGGCCGCCGCGCGCGGCCCGAGACGCCGGCCCGTGAGATAATCGCCAATCCGCCTTCCGTGCCCATGCGGCTCATCGAGCCGCATCGCCCCTGTTCGACGCCAAATTGAAGAACCTGATTGTCACCCTCGATCGCGCCGGCGAGTTCGACGAGATCATCGACGTGCGCACGCCGCTCGAGTTCGCCGAGGATCATATCCCCGGCGCGCTGAACGCGCCCGTGCTTAGCAACGAGGAGCGCGTGCTCGTCGGCACGATGTACCGACAGGTGTCGCCGTACGAGGCGACGCGCGTCGGCGCGGCGATGGTGGCACGCAACATCGCACGTCATCTCGACACGACGTTCGCCGACCGGCCGCGCAACTGGCGGCCGCTGATCTACTGCTGGCGCGGCGGCAAGCGCTCGGGCTCGATGACGACCTGGTTCAACCTGATCGGCTGGAAGGCGCGCCAGCTCGACGGCGGCTACAAGTCGTACCGCCAGTCGGTGTGCGCGACGCTCGACTCGCTGCCGACGCGCTTTCGCTACATCGCGCTCGTCGGCCATACGGGCTGCGGCAAGACGCGCCTGCTGAACGCGCTGCGCGACGCGGGCGCGCAGACGCTCGATCTCGAGGCGCTCGCGTGCCATCGCGGTTCGCTGCTCGGCGCGCTGCCGGGCAAACCGCAGCCGGCGCAGAAGGGGTTCGATTCGGGGCTCGTCGAAACACTGGGGCGTTTCGACCCCGAATGGCCGGTGTTCGTCGAATCGGAAAGCCGCAGGATCGGGCTCGTGCAGTTGCCGATCGCGTTGATCGAAGCGTTTCACGCAGGGCCGTGGGTGCATGTCGACGCGGCGCACGACGAGCGCATCGCGTTCCTCCTCGAGGATTACGCGCACCTGTTCGACGAACCGGACGCGTTCAAGGCGCAGCTGCACCGGCTGATCGGCCTGCACAGCCGTGAACAGGTGACGCACTGGAAGGCGTTGATCGATGCCGGCGCGCGTGCCGAACTGTTCACCGAACTGATCGACAAGCATTACGATCCCGCCTATGCGCGCACTTATCGCGCGACGTACAACAAGCCGAACCGCGCGCTGACGTTCACGTTTCGGCCCAACGCGGCCGATGCGTGCGACCAGGCGCGCACGCTGCTGGCGCAACTCGCGCAGGCCGGGCTGCCCGCGTCGGCCGCGCTTGCGGCAGGCGTGAAGCCCGCCACCGACAATAACCAATCGACAATCACACGATGACGACCACACGCACCCAACCCAGTCCGGCACTCGGCTGGATGACCTTCCTGCTGATCGCGGTCGCGGGGCTGTTCTATGTGAAATGGTTCCCCTACTACAACAAGGCGTTCGTTGCCGCCGAGCATCATTCGATCGGACAGTCGATCCTGATGGGCACGTCGGCGGCCGCGCCCGAGCCGTCGCTGAAGGCCGCGCTCGACTACGCCTGGGCGTACGGCAAGGCGATCTGGCAGGCGATGGTGCTCGGCTTGCTGCTCGGTTCGGCCGTGCAGGCGCTGCTGCCCGCGCACTGGGTCGCGCGCGTGCTCGGCCGCACCGGCTTCGGCAGCGTCGCCGCGGGCGGCCTGCTGTCGTTGCCCGGCATGATGTGCACGTGCTGTGCGGCGCCGGTCGTCGCGGGGCTGCGTGCACGCCATGCCTCGCCGGGCGGCGCGGTCGCGTTCTGGCTCGGCAACACGGTGCTGAACCCGGCGGCGCTGGTTTTCATGGGCTTAGTGCTCGGCTGGCACTGGAGTGCGTTGCGCCTCGTGCTCGGCGTCGCGATGGTATTCGGGATCGGCTATCTGCTGAACCGGATCGCGCGCCCTGAAGACGCCCGCATCGACGATGCGCAGCTCGCCGCGCTGGCGGCCGAGCAGGCCGCGGCCGGCAATCCGTTCGTGCGCTGGATGAAGCTGCTCGCGCGCATGGCCGTGCGGCTCGTGCCCGAATACATCGTGCTCGTACTGTTGCTCGGCGCCGCGCGCGCATGGCTGTTCCCGCATATCGGCCCGGACATCGGCAATCATCTCGGCTGGATCGTCGCCTTCGCGGTCGCGGGCATGCTGTTCGTGATCCCGACGGCGGGCGAGGTGCCGATCATCCAGGCGATGCTGTCGCTCGGCATGGGCGTCGGCCCGGCCGCCGCGCTGCTGATGACGCTGCCGCCGATCAGCGTGCCGTCGCTCGCGATGCTCGCGCGTTCGTTCAAGCCTTACATGCTGGCCATCGTCGCGATCCTTGTCGTCGTGTTCGGGATCGCGAGCGGCCTGCTCGCGGTCGCGTTCGGGTTCTGACGCGCGCAAGCGGTGCGCCGGCCGGGCGCAATCGTCGTATTCATCCGGCGCCGCCGTTTCACGCGTGCGGCGCCATTTACAAGAAGCAAACAGGAAAACGCATGACCCAACCGAAGATTCATCCTCGACTCGAAAAGGCGCTGACGCGCGGCGATCTCGCGATCCGCCAGGCCAATTCCGCGCGGGCGACTGCCGTGCTGAATGCACTCGGCACGATGATCATCGAGGCCTCCGCAACGATCGGCGTCGAGGCCAGCATCGACATTCCGCAAGGCGATCGCATTTACGATCCGGTCAACGGCCTGTGGCCGCAGAAGATGCTGGTGTCGTTCGACGGCCCGGTGGACGAAGCCGACAAGGAAGAACTGCGCACGGTTTATCTGCTCGCCGACGATCCGGGCACGCAGTTCCGCGTCGAATGGCATCGCGCGGACGGCAAGCTCGGCCGCCAGGAAGGTGGCCCGCTCGCGACCGTCGCGTTCCTGACCGACGTCGAAATCCCGTGGAGCGACGACGACGAGTGACGTCGTCGCATGAAGCCGGCGCCCGGTGCGCCGGCCGTCAGCGCATCATTCGCCGCCGGAACAGCCAGGCGGACAGCAGGAACCCGCCGACTGCGTAGCCGGCGAGCACCGCGACATGCAGCGCGACGTCGGTCGCCGGCCGGCCGAGCATCGCGGGCCGGATCAGCTCGACGGCGTTTGCGAGCGGCAGTGCCTGCGCCGCGTGCCGCGCGATCGGCGGCAGCTGCGTGGTCGGGAAGAACACGCCCGACAGCAGCAGCATCGGCGTCAGCACGAGCGTCTGATAAAACATGAAGAAATCGTAGGACGGTGCGAGCGCCGTGACGATCATCGCGATGCTTGCGAACGCGAGGCCCGCGAGCGCGATCACGGGCAGCGCCGCGAGCATCGACGGAAACTGCGCATAACCGAGCGCCCCCGCGACGAGCATGATCGCGGCCCCCGACAGCATCGCCTTGCTGGCCCCCCAGACGATCTCGCCGAGCACGATGTCGCCGAGCGCAAGCGGTGTATGCATGATCGCTTCCCACGTGCGCTGCACGTGCATCCGCGAGAAACCCGAATACATCGACTCGAAGCTCGCGGACATCATCACGCTCGAGCCGACCGTACCGGCCGCGAGGAACGCGATATACGACACGCCGTCGACATGGCCGAGCATCAGGCCGAGCCCGAACCCCAGACCGAACAGATAGATCATCGGATCGGCAAGATTGCCGAACATCGACGCGAGCGCGAGCTTGCGCCAGACGAGATAGTTGCGCCGCCAGACGGCGATCCAGTTGGTTGCGTTCGCGGGCATCGCGATCGCGAAGCGGGACACGCGTGGCGGTGCCGACGGGGCGGTGGCGGAATAGTTGCGCACGTCCATGTTCGATCAGTCCTGCATTTCGCGGCCCGTGAGCCGCAGGAACACATCTTCCAGATTGGCCGGGCGATGCAGATAGCGCAACCCCGTGCGACCCTTGAGTCGCGCACTGAGCGGTTCCGGGTCGCTCACGTAGCAGAACAGCGTCTCGCCGCTGATCTCGGTGTGCTTCGCGAACGCCGCCAGCTCGTCGCGCAGCGTGGCCGGATCGGGCCCGTAGATCTCGATCACGTCGCAGCCGATCTCCGATTCGATCAGCGCGTGCGGCGCACCTTCGGCGATCTTGCGGCCTTCCTCGATCACGCACAGCCGGTCGCACAGGCGCTCGGCTTCTTCCATGAAGTGCGTGGTGATCAGGATCGTCTTGCCTCGAGCGAGCAGCGAGCGCAGGCGTTCCCACATGAGGTGGCGCGCCTGCGGGTCGAGGCCCGTCGTCGGCTCGTCGAGCACCAGCACATCGGGATCGTTGACGAGCGCACGGGCGAGCGTGAGTCGGCGCTTCATGCCGCCCGACAGCTCGCCGACCTTCGCATCGGCCTTGTTCTCGAGCTTCGCGAATTCGAGCAGGGGTTTCACGAGCGCGTGCGCGGCCTGCGCCGACATGCCGAAATAGCGGCTGAAGACGAGCAGGTTCTCGCGGACGGTGAAGTCGGGGTCGAGATTGTCGAACTGCGGGACGACCCCGACACGCTGGCGCGCATGTCGAGCACGCGATGGAACCGGTTCGCCGCAGAGCGAAATGGTGCCTGCATCGGGGTGCGTGAGGCCGAGCAGCATTTTCAGCGTGGTGGTCTTGCCTGCGCCGTTGGGGCCGAGCAGGCCGTAGCATTCGCCGGCCTGCACGGTGAACGACAGGCCGTTGACGACAAGCTTGTCGCCATAGCGCTTTTCGACGTTCCGGAAATCGATCGGTGCAACGAGCATGGGTAGGTTGTCGTTGTATGCGGGCGCGGCAGCGTTTCGCTGCCGGATGCGTGGCCGGTTGGCGAACCGATCGGACGATGGCCTTGTCACACGGGCATGACCGACGCGCACGACGCCGGCGCCTGGTGGCCCGCTGGAGTACGAACGGGCCATTCTAGTGCATCGGCTGCGTCTCTTCAGGGCATGCCTGTGCGGTGCGATGCATGCGCGCACCGATCGTGCACCGCATCATCGCGCACGCGCCGCGCGGAGCGAATCAGCGTTTTCCATCCCTTGCGTCCTGAATTGCGGCGCACCATGATGAATGCGTAGGCTCGTTGTTGCGATAGGGAGGTTTCATGGCTAGCTACAACAAGATTCTGCTGTGTTACGACGGCACGCTCGAAGGGCGCAAGGCACTGCGCTGCGGCGCCAATCTCGCGATGGACCTGAAGGCCGAGACGCATTTGCTGTCGGTCGTCGACATGCGCTCGAGCATTGCACAGAGCGCGGGTTTGCTGACCGACGTCGCGTGCGGCCGGTTCGAGGAAACCGCGCGTGAAATCCTGCAGGAAGGGGTGAACTGGCTGCGCGAGCGCGGCGTGCAGGCCGAAGGCCATTTCGCATTCGGCTATCCGATCGACGAAATCGCGAATCTCGCGACGGAACTGAACGCCGATCTCGTCGTCGTCGGCCACCGGTGCCGCAGCGGGCTGTCGAGATGGTGGATGGGCTCGGGCAACACGCAACTGCTCGATCGCGTGAACTGCAGCATTCTGGTTGCGTGTTCGTCGGCGCAAGAGCAGAAGGCCGAAATCGCACGCGAGCGTGAAGCGGCCACGGCGAACGGCAAATGATCCAATGATTCGATGACTGCGTGGCTGGCGAACCGAGCCGGTCAGGCAGTCACGCCGCCTCAGTGGCTCGGGCGACGACCCCGAGCCAGTCAAGTCCTGTCGAGCCCTGTCAAGCGTGCAGGTCGATGGCGGACAACTTCCACGAGAACAGGCCGAAGCGGTGGAATATCGCCGCATAGCGCGTGCCGTCGGCACTGCGCTGGTAGGTCACGACGAATTCATCGATATTCCGGTAGCCGGCGCTGGTTTGCTGCTGATGCGGCGAATGCGTTGTATCGACCGGGCTGGCCGGCGCGGCAGCAGCAGGGGGCGACGATGATGCGGCCGCCGCGTTGCTGCCCGGAGCGGCTGCGCTTGCCGAAGCCTGATTGGGTGCCGATGCGGCCGGTGTGTTGCCCGGTGCATCGCTGCCTGGTGGCAGATTCGACAAGCCAGGTGGACGCTCCCCCGGATTCCCACGCGGCGGCAATCCGCTCATCAGCGCGGCCACGCCCTCCGGGGTCGCGTATGCATCGACCAGCGGGCCGATCAATGCCGACCCGATCAGTGCACCGAGCACCGCGAACGGATTGCTCTTCTTCACCGCGTCGATCCGGCGCATCAGCTCTTCCGTGACCTGCTGCTTCAGGCTGATGCGCAGCGACGGAAAATCGACATATTCACTGATGGCCTGCGCATCGCGCGCATCGATCGCCGTTTTCAGACGGCCGAGCGCGACGTACGGCGATGCGTAGGCATAGCCGATCGCCGCAATGGCGGCGATGGCCAGCACGATGATCAGCAGGGGTTTGAGCCGCCATGCGCGGCCCGAAGATCCGGTCACGTTGCCTCCGGTGCGGGGATGTTCCGCAATCAGAGACCGCCTGGCGTGGCCGATCGTTCCTCTGCAATGCAGCGATCGATCATCCGGCACACGGCATCGATCGTGCCGACCATGATCAGGCGCGAGCGACCGTGATAGACGCGCACCGGCGCGCGGCGCGCGGGTTCCGCGTGATTCAGGCCGGCGTTCAGCGATACCCGCGCGAAAGCGGGGAGCGCCGACGGCAGCAGGGACGCCTGCCGTTCGACTGCGACTTCTTCTTGCACTGGCGCCGCCGCGGACAGCGGTGCGCAGGGCGTGCGGCCGCGCAGGTGGCGCAGGCGACCGAATTGACGGAAAGGCAGCAGGCGGGCAAGGCGTTCCATGATGTTCTCCTCAGCGAGACGGAATGTCAGAGTTCGCCCGAGCGGATCAGCCCGACGGCGATGCCTTCCAGCGCGAATTCCGCGCTGCCGGCCTTGACGAAGATGTTTTCGTAATCCGGGTTCTCCGCGATCAGCTCGAGACCGCCCGGCCGGCGCATCAGGCGCTTGACCGTGACGTCGTCGCCGAGACGCGCGACGATGATCTGGCCGTCCTTCGCTTCCGTGCGCTTCTGCACGGCGAGCAGGTCGCCATCGAGGATGCCGGCGTCGCGCATCGACAGGCCGCGCACTTTCAGCAGGTAGTCGGGCTTGCTGGTGAACAGCGCGGGATCGCACGCGTAATGCTGCGAGATGTGCTCCTGCGCGAGGATCGGGCTACCGGCTGCCACACGGCCGACGAGCGGCAGCGACAGCTGCATCAGGCCGGCGTGCGGGAGCGTGAACTGGTGCGGGGCATCGTCGATGCCGAGCAGGCGGATGCCGCGCGACGCGCCGGCGGCCAGCTCGATCACACCCTTGCGCGCCAGCGCGCGCAGGTGCTCTTCGGCCGCATTCGGCGAGCTGAAGCCCAGTTCGGCCGCGATCTCGGCACGGGTAGGCGGGAATCCGGAGCGCTCGATCGCGCGACGGATCAAGTCGAACACTTGCTGCTGACGGGCGGTGAGTTTGGTCATGGCTCAACTGTATGGATAGACAGTGAGCTGTATTTTTATACAGTAGTTCGCGAATTTCAAGTGTTACGTGAGGTTCGACGCGATCACGCCGGTTCCGGCGTGATTTTGCGACGCCCGGACGCCGGTTTATCTGCCACAACCGTCCATCCCGTCTGCGTTAGCACTTTTGAGTATTAAAAAATAAGGAACGATTATTTTTAATCATGTAACCCGTTCGCTAGACTGGCCCGACATCGCAATACCGACAACACTGGAGAACCAAGGATGGGCAAGCGCAATACGGGGCTGGTGGGCGGAGTGGGCCGCCTGATCGCAACACTCGCGCTGGGCGCGGCGGCGGCGCTGGGCGTCGCGACGCACGCGCAGGCCGATACGACCTTCCTGAACGTGTCGTACGACCCGACGCGCGAGCTGTATCAGGACTTCAACCAGGCGTTCGGCAAGGAGTGGAAGGCGAAGACGGGCGAGACCGTCAACTTCAAGCAGTCGCACGGCGGTTCGGGCGCGCAGGCGCGCTCGGTGCTCGACGGCCTGCAGGCCGACGTCGTCACGCTGGCGCTGGCGTACGACATCGACGCGCTCGCGAACAAGGGCCTCGTCAACAAGGATTGGCAGAAGCGCCTGCCCGACAATGCGTCGCCGTATACGTCGACGATCGTGTTCTTGGTGCGCAAGGGCAACCCGAAGGGGATCAAGGACTGGGACGACCTGACCAAGCCGGGCATCTCGATCGTCACGCCGAACCCGAAGACGTCGGGCGGCGCACGCTGGAACTACCTGGCCGCATGGGCGTACGCGCAGCACAAGCCGGGCGGTAACGAGCAGACGGCGAAGGACTTCGTCACGAAGCTCTACAAGAATGCCGGCGTGCTCGATTCCGGCGCGCGCGGCGCGACCACGAGCTTCGTGCAGCGCGGGATCGGCGACGTGCTGATCGCATGGGAAAACGAGGCGTTCCTGTCGGTCAAGGAATTCGGCACCGACAAGTTCGAGATCGTCGTGCCGTCGGTGAGCATCCTGGCCGAGCCGCCCGTCGCGGTGGTGGACAAGGTGGTCGACAAGAAGGGCACGCGCAAGCTGGCCGAGGCGTACCTGAACTTCCTGTACAGCCCGCAGGGCCAGGAGATCGCGGCACGCAACTACTACCGGCCGCGTTCGAAGAACGTGCCGGCGGAGCTGACCAAGCAGTTCCCGAAGCTGAAGCTGTACACGGTCGACGATACCTTCGGCGGCTGGACGAATGCGCAGAAGACGCATTTCGCGGACGGCGGCGTGTTCGATTCGATCTACAAGCCGCAATAACACCATAACGACAGCGGCGCGCCACGACAGCGCGCCGCACCCTCGACGGGCCGCCGGCGCAAAGCATCGCGCCGGCGTTTGCGTCGGACCCATGAGCAGCATCGACCCAGCAAGAGCATCCGATGACGACGTACACCTTTCGCAAGCCGAGCGCGCTGCCCGGTTTCGGCGTGACGCTAGGCATCACGGTGGCCTATTTGAGCCTCGTGGTGCTGATACCGCTCGCCGCCACGTTCCTGAAGACCGCGACGCTGTCGTGGGACCAGTTCGTCACCGCCGTCGCGTCGCCGCGCGTGCTCGCGTCGTACCGGCTGACGTTCACGTCCGCACTCGGCGGCGCGCTGATCAACGCCGTGTTCGGCTTCCTCGTCGCGTGGGTGCTCGTGCGCTACACGTTCCCGTTCAAGCGCCTCGTCGATGCGATCGTCGACCTGCCGTTCGCGCTGCCGACGTCGGTTGCCGGCATCTCGCTCGCGGCCGTCTACGCGACCAACGGCTGGGTCGGCCAGTATCTCGCGCCGCTCGGCATCAAGATCGCGTTCACGCCGGCCGGCGTGCTGGTCGCGCTGACCTTCATCGGGCTGCCGTTCGTCGTGCGCACCGTGCAGCCGGTGCTCGAGGATTTCGAGCGCGAGCAGGAAGAGGCGGCCGCGTGCCTGGGCGCGTCGCGCTGGCTGACGTTCCGCCGCGTCGTGCTGCCGGCCGTGCTGCCGGCGCTCCTCACCGGGTTCGCGCTCGCGTTCGCGCGTGCGCTCGGCGAATACGGCTCGGTGATCTTCATCGCCGGCAACGTGCCGATGAAATCCGAGATCACGTCGCTGCTCATCATCACGAAGCTCGAGCAGTACGACTACGCGGGCGCGACCGCGCTGGCGGTCGTGATGCTGGTCGTGTCGTTCCTGATGCTGCTGCTGATCAACACGCTGCAGTGGTATCTGCAGCGCCGCACGAGCAAGGGCGCGAGCGGTCCCGCGCCTGCTGCCGTCACCGCCGCCGCAGCAGGAGGCCAGCAATGAGCCAGGAGGCCACCGTCGTGCTGAAAACCCCGTCTTCGGCCGCGCAAGGGCGCGCCGCGAAGCGGCTCGACCCCGTCAGCGAGTCGCGCGTCGTGCGCTGGCTGCTCACGGGCATCGCGCTGGCGTTCCTTGCGTTCTTCCTCGTCGTGCCGCTCGCCGCGGTGTTCGTCGAGGCGCTGAGAAAAGGCATCGGCTTCTATCTCGAATCGCTGGCCGATCCCGATGCGTGGTCGGCGATCAAGCTGACGCTGACCGTCGCCGTGATCGCCGTACCGCTGAACCTCGTGTTCGGCGTGTGCGCGTCGTGGGCGATCGCGAAATTCGAATTCCGCGGCAAGGCGCTGCTGACGACGCTGATCGACCTGCCGTTCTCGGTGTCGCCGGTGATCTCGGGTCTCGTGTACGTGCTGCTGTTCGGTGCGCAGGGCTGGCTCGGGCCGTGGCTGCAGGCGCACGACGTGCAGATCATCTTCGCGGTGCCGGGCATCGTGCTCGCGACGATCTTCGTCACGTTCCCGTTTGTCGCGCGCGAGCTGATTCCGCTGATGCAGGCACAAGGCACCGACGAGGAAGAAGCCGCGCGCGTGCTCGGCGCGTCGGGCTGGCAGATCTTCCGCCGCGTGACGCTGCCGAACGTGAAGTGGGGGCTGCTGTACGGCGTGATCCTGTGCAACGCGCGTGCGATGGGCGAGTTCGGCGCGGTGTCGGTCGTGTCGGGCCACATCCGCGGCGTGACCGACACGATGCCGCTGCACGTCGAGATCCTGTACAACGAATACAACTTCGCGGCAGCGTTCGCGGTGGCGTCGGTGCTCGCGCTGCTCGCGCTCGTCACGCTCGCGCTGAAACTGATCGCCGAGCGTCATCTCGCCGCCGAACTGGCCGGCGCGAGCGACACCGTTCCCGCACACGCCGGCCCCGCCGCCGTTTCGTCGAAATCGTAAAGAGGCAACCAGAATGGGTATCACCGTCCGTAACCTTCAGAAGCGCTTCGGCGATTTCACGGCGCTCGACAACGTGTCGCTCGACTTCCCGCCCGGCGAACTGGTCGCGCTGCTCGGGCCGTCCGGCTGCGGCAAGACCACGCTGCTGCGCGTGATCGCGGGCCTCGAGCACGCGGATGCCGGCCAGGTCGTGCTGCAGGGGCTCGACGTCGCGTCGGTCGGCGCGCGCGATCGGCAGGTCGGGTTCGTGTTCCAGCACTACGCGCTGTTCCGCCACATGACCGTGTTCGAGAACGTCGCGTTCGGGCTGCGCGTGAAGCCGCGCCGCGAGCGGCCGTCGGAAAGCGTGATCCGCGACAAGGTGCACGAGCTGCTGAAGCTCGTGCAGCTCGACTGGCTCGCGCAGCGTTATCCGTCGGAGCTGTCGGGCGGCCAGCGCCAGCGCATCGCGCTCGCCCGCGCGCTCGCGGTCGAGCCGAAGGTGCTGCTGCTCGACGAGCCGTTCGGCGCGCTCGACGCGAAGGTCCGCAAGGAACTGCGCGGCTGGCTGCGCCGCCTGCACGACGACCTGCACATCTCGACGATCTTCGTCACGCACGACCAGGAGGAGGCGCTGGAAGTCGCGGACCGCATCGTCGTGCTGAACCGCGGCCACGTCGAGCAGGTCGGCAGCCCGCAGGACGTCTACGATCATCCGCAGAGCGCGTTCGTCTACGAGTTCCTCGGCGCGGCCAACCGGCTGCCGGGCACGGTCGCCGGGCGCGGCTTCGTGGCCGAGGGCGCGGCTGCGCCGATCGAGGTCGATGCCGATTTCGCGGGCCCTGCGAACGCGTACGTGCGGCCGCACGACCTGCAGCTCTGGCCGGCCGGCGAAGGGCATCGCGACGGCATCGCGGTGGACGTGCGCCGCGTGATTCCGCTCGGCGGTTCCGTGCGCGTGGAGCTCGAGGCGCGCGCAGGCGGCGCGCTCGAGGCGGAACTCGATCGCGACGCATGGCGTGCGCTGTCGCTGCAGGTCGGCGACGGTGCAACGGCCGTGCCGCGCGCGGTGCGTGTGTTTCCCGCGCGTTGACGCCAGAATGCAGGGCAGGGGGCGGAGCGCGCTCCGATCAGACAATCAAACAACGACAGCCTAAGAGGCATACCCATGAATTTTCAGCAATTGCGGTTCGTGCGCGAAGCGGTGCGCCAGAACATGAACCTGACGGAAGTCGCGAACGTGCTGTACACGTCGCAGTCCGGCGTGTCGAAGCAGATCAAGGATCTCGAGGATGAGCTGGGTGTCGATATCTTCATCCGGCGCGGCAAGCGGCTGACGGGGCTCACGGAGCCCGGCAAGGCCGTGCACCAGCTGATCGAGCGGATGCTGCTCGATGCCGAGAACCTGCGCCGCGTCGCGCGCCAGTTCGCCGACCAGGACAGCGGCCACCTCGTCGTCGCGACGACGCACACGCAGGCGCGCTACGCGCTGCCGAAGGTGATCCGGCAGTTTACCGACGTGTTCCCGAAGGTGCATCTCGCGCTGCGCCAGGGCAGCCCTCAGCAGATCGCGCAGATGATCCTGAACGGCGAGGCCGATCTCGGCATCTCGACCGAAGCGCTCGACCGCTATCCGGACATCGTCACGTTCCCGTGCTATTCGTGGCACCACACGGTCGTCGTGCCGAAGGGCCATCCGCTCGTCGGTCGCGAGAACCTGACGCTCGAGGAAATCGCCGAGTACCCGATCATCACGTACGACCAGGACTTCACGGGTCGCTCGCACATCGACCAGGCCTTCACGCAGGCGGGTGCCGTGCCCGACGTCGTGCTGACCGCGATCGACGCCGACGTGATCAAGACCTATGTCGAGCTCGGGATGGGGATCGGCGTCGTCGCGGCGATGGCCTACGATCCGCAGCGCGACACGGGGCTCGTCGCGCTCGATACGCAGCACCTGTTCGAGGCGAGCACGACACGGGTCGGCCTGCGCAAGGGCGCATTCCTGCGTGCGTATGCGTACCGGCTGATCGAGATGTTCGCGCCGCACCTGAACGAAGCCGAAATCGCGGGGCTGTTGCGCGAAGCCGTTTGAAGCCAGCACGTCGTGCACCGTCCGCGCGATCACCGCGGATGGCGCGACGTCCCCTCATGCACCAGGCGGCGCAGTCGATCTGCCGCCTGCCTGGTTGTTCGACCCAGACTCTCCGAATCACCGGCCGCAATCGCGGTTTCCTGCCGATTCATCCCCGCACTCGGCGCGCGACATGCGCTCGCCTGCCAGAGAGAAATCAAGACGGCACGTTCGAGCGCCTCGCATCGGGCCTTGCCATCCTGCATACCGGCCGCCCCATTTCTCCTTGCATGTGATTCAATGCGCGTGAATGCCGGCTGACGGGTGTTGACGCGACTCTCCGGCACCATCCCGATCGGCCGGCCCGCTTCACCGACACCCTGCGCGACGCCGGAACGAAGCGCGGGGGATATGGCCGGCAGCCCGTTCGCATTCGCCACACAACGCACGCGGATTGCCCGTTCAGGCACATTCGGCGACATGGCGCACAGCACGCAACACGCGTGACGAAGAGGTAAACAATGAACCTGAAATGGTTTCTCTTTTCCTTCGAAGGCCGGATCGGACGCCTGCCGTGGTGGATCTACGCACTGGTTTCCGCGTTGCTCAGCGTGTTTTTCGATGCGGATTCGCACCGCTCGCCGGATGACGATCTGCCGCTGCTGGCGATGCTGGTGCTCGTCGTGGTCGCCGTCGTCGCGGCGTGGTCGTCGATCGCGGTCGGTGTGAAGCGGCTGCACGACATCGACAAGTCGGGATGGTGGATGCTGTTGCTGTTCGTGCCGATCGTCGGCGCGCTCGCGTTGTTCGTGATGAACGGCTTCATCGCCGGCACGCCGCACGCGAACCGATTCGGCGAGCCGCCGTCAGCCGATGAAGACGAGCCGGCGCCGCGGGATCCGGCGTGACACGCGCTCCGAATAAACCCTAAATATTGATCAGACAGGTTGCGCGCCGGCGCGAATCGGTACAGCATAGCCTTCACTCCGCCGGCTTCCCGCCGGCGGAGGCGCGTAAACAACAGCACGCGTCAGGCAGTCGGCCGTCTGCCTCGTTTCCATTTCGTGGTACCAACAGCAGCATCGATGGCCATTGCCCGGGTAGTGTGGCGCAAACGTTTGCTTACATTAAAACAACAGTCAAACAATAGTCCGGCCCCTGGGGCCGGTCGCCAGGAGATGTGTATGAATGTCCTCTTTCGCCGTCGTTTCCTGACCGCCGCGCTCGCCGCCGTCGCGGTTGCCGCCGCACCGGCCGTCCATGCGCAATCATCGGCCAAGCCGAAGGTCGCGCTCGTGATGAAGTCGCTCGCCAACGAGTTCTTCCTGACGATGGAAACGGGCGCGAAGGAATACCAGAAGCACAACGCGAACCAGTTCGACCTGATCACCAACGGCATCAAGGACGAGACCGACACCGCGAACCAGATCCGCATCGTCGAGCAGATGATCGTGTCGAAGGTCGACGCGATCGTGCTCGCGCCGGCCGATTCGAAGGCGCTCGTGCCGGTCGTGAAGAAGGCGGTCGACGCCGGCATCATCGTCGTGAACATCGACAACCGGCTCGATCCCGACGTGCTGAAATCGAAGAACCTGAACGTACCGTTCGTCGGCCCGGACAACCGCAAGGGCGCGCGCAAGATCGGCGATTACCTCGCGAAGCGGCTGAAGGCGGGCGACCAGGTCGGCATCGTCGAAGGCGTGTCGACGACGACCAATGCGCAGCAGCGCACGGCCGGCTTCCAGGACGCGATGAAGGCGGGCGGGATGAAGGTCGTATCGGTGCAGTCCGGTGAATGGGAGATCGACAAGGGCAATGCGGTCGCGGCCGCGATGCTCAACGAATACCCGAACCTGAAGGCGTTGCTGTGCGGCAACGACAACATGGCGATCGGCGCCGTGTCGGCCGTGCGCGCGGCCGGCAAGCAGGGCAAGGTGTTCGTGGTCGGCTACGACAACATCAATGCGATCAAGCCGATGCTGAAGGACGGCCGCGTGCTCGCGACGGCCGATCAGTACGCGGCGAAGCAGGCCGTGTTCGGCATCGACACGGCGCTCAAGGCGATCTCCGAGCATCGCAAGCAGGCCGACATGTCGGGCGTGGTCGAGACGCCGGTGGATCTCGTGACGAAGTGACGCAACCCCGATACGGCCGCCGCCCTCAAGAATCGGGCGCGGCGGCCGTTATCAGGGGTGAGCGCGATCACGGCCACTGCATGCACATGCACTTGTGAGCGTCATACCCGCGCGCCGCGTGCGCGCGGCCGCAACCAGGATCGCGATGGACCCGACTTCCCAACCCTCCCGCGCAGCCGCTCCCGTGCTGTCCGTATCCGGCATCGGCAAGACCTATGCCGAACCCGTGCTCGCCGAGGTCACGCTGACGCTCGACGCGGGCCATGCGCTTGCGTTGACGGGCGAGAACGGCGCCGGCAAGAGCACGCTGTCGAAGATCATCGGCGGCCTCGTCGAGCCGACCGCCGGCACGATGCAGCTGGGCGGCCAGCCCTATGCGCCGGCGAGCCGGACGCAGGCCGAGGCGCTCGGCGTGCGCATGGTGATGCAGGAGCTGAACCTGCTGCCGACCCTGACGGTCGCCGAAAACCTATTCCTGAACCGCCTGCCGCGGCGCTTCGGGATCATCGATCGCGCGCGGTTGCGCGACGACGCACGGGCCGCGATGGCCCAGGTCGGGCTCGACACGGTCGATCCCGATACGCCGGTGGGCGCGCTCGGCATCGGCCATCAGCAGATGGTCGAGATCGCGCGCAACCTGATCGGCGACTGCCGCGTGCTGATTCTCGACGAACCGACCGCGATGCTGACCGCGCGTGAAGTCGAGCTGCTGTTCGAGCAGATCGACCGGCTGAAGGCACGCGGGGTCGCGATCATCTACATTTCGCACCGGCTCGAGGAGCTCGCGCGTGTCGCCGAGCGGGTCGCGGTGCTGCGCGACGGCCGGCTCGTCCACGCGGGCGACATGGCGGCGACGACGTCCGACGGGCTCGTCACGCTGATGGTCGGGCGCGAGATAGGCGAGCACATCGATCTCGGCGAGCGCCGTATCGGCGCACCGCGGCTCGTCGTGTCGGGCCTCACCCGCGGGACGGCGGTGCGCGACGTGTCGCTCGAGGTGCGCGCGGGCGAGATCTTCGGCATCTCGGGGCTGATTGGCGCGGGACGTACCGAACTGCTGCGGCTGATCTACGGCGCGGATGCGCCGGATGCGGGGACGATCGCGATCGGCCAGCCGCCGAAGCCGGTGCGGATCGGCTCGCCCGTCGAGGCGGTGAAGCACGGCATCGCGCTGATCACCGAGGATCGCAAGGGCGAGGGGTTGCTGCTCACGCAGTCGATCACCGCGAACGTGTCGCTTGGCCAGCTCGACCGGCTGGCGCGCGGCGGCATCGTCGACAGCGCGCGTGAAACGGCGCTCGCCGAGCAGCAGATCGACGCGCTGCGAATCCGCACGCACGGTGCGGCGCAGGCGGTCGGCGAGTTGTCGGGCGGCAACCAGCAGAAGGTCGTGATCGGCCGCTGGCTCGCGCGCGACATGGGCGTGCTGCTGTTCGACGAGCCGACGCGCGGGATCGACGTCGGCGCGAAGTTCGAGATCTACACTTTGATGGGCGCGCTCGCGCGCGAAGGCCGCGCGCTCGTCGTCGTGTCGAGCGACCTGCGTGAGCTGATGCTGATCTGCGACCGGATCGGCGTGATGTCGGCCGGCCGCATGACCGCCGTGTTCGAGCGCGGCAACTGGACCCAGGATGCACTGCTGGCCGCGGCGTTCGCCGGCTTCGGCCGCGAGACGCCGCCGGACGGCGCACGGCATCCGGACGCGGGGCAGGCGCAAGGCGCCGCTCCGGGCACTTCGACGACAGGACGACAGCAATGACCCAGCCTCCCGTATCCCCGACCGACGCAGGCGCGCAGCAGGACGTGACGGGGCGCCGCGCGCGTACGCTGTCCGGCACGCGGCTCGGCCTGTCGAACTATCTCGGGCTCGCCGGCGCGCTTGCCGCGATGATCGTGCTGTTTTCGACGCTGAGCTCGCATTTCCTGACCTACGATACGTTCAGCACGATCGCGAACCAGATTCCCGATCTCGTTGTGATGTCGGTCGGGATGACCTTCGTGCTGATCATCGCCGGGATCGACCTGTCGGTCGGCTCGGTGCTCGCGCTCGCCGCGTCGATGGTCAGCGTCGCCGCGCTGAAATGGCAGTGGGGGCCGCTGCCGGCCGCGCTGATCGGCATCGCGGTCGCGACCGTCACGGGCGCGCTGACGGGCGCGGTCACGGTCGGCTGGCGGATCCCGTCGTTCATCGTGTCGCTCGGCGTGCTGGAGGCCGCACGCGGCCTCGCGTACCAGCTGACGAATTCGCGCACCGCCTATATCGGCGACGCGTTCGATTTCCTGTCGAACCCGATCGCGCTCGGCATCTCGCCGGCGTTCCTGATCGCGGTCGCGGTGATGATCGCGGCCCAGTTCGTGCTGACGCGCACCGTGTTCGGACGCTATCTCGTCGGGATCGGTACGAACGAAGAAGCCGTCCGACTTGCCGGGGTTAACCCGAGGCCGTATAAAATTCTCGTATTCGCGCTGATGGGCGCGCTCGCGGGGCTCGCGTCGCTGTTCCAGATTTCGCGGCTCGAGGCGGCCGACCCGAACGCGGGCGTCGGCCTCGAACTGCAGGTGATCGCGGCCGTCGTGATCGGCGGCACGAGCCTGATGGGCGGGCGCGGCTCGGTGATCAGCACGTTCTTTGGCGTGTTGATCATCTCGGTGCTGGCCGCGGGGCTGGCGCAGATCGGCGCGAACGAGCCGACGAAACGGATCATCACCGGCGCGGTGATCGTGGTGGCGGTCGTGCTCGATACGTATCGCAGCCGGCGCACGCGCGTGCGGTAGAAAGACAGACAGAACAGACCAGAGAGAAACGGGAAATGGCGACGATCAAGGATGTGGCAGCCATGGCGGGCGTGTCGTTTACGACCGTCTCGCACGTGGTGAACAACTCGCGGCCGGTGTCTGCGGATGTGCGTGCGAAGGTCGAGGGCGCGATCCGCGAGCTGAATTACGTGCCGTCGGCCGTGGCACGCTCGCTGAAGGCGCGTGCGACGGCGACCATCGGCCTCGTCGTGCCGAACAGCACGAATCCGTATTTCGCGGAGCTTGCGCGCGGCATCGAGGATCAGTGCGCGGCCAATGGCTATTGCGTGTTCTTCTGCAACTCGGACGACGATCCCGTGAAGCAGCGCAACTACCTGCGCGTGCTGCAGGAAAAGCGCATCGACGGGCTGATCGTCGCGTCGGCGGGCGAGGATGCGGTGCTCGCGCAGACGCTTGCGGACATCCATGCGCCGCTCGTCGTCGTCGATCGCAACATCGAGGGGCTTGCGGCCGACCTCGTGCAGATCGACCACGAGCGCGGCGCGTACCTGGCGACGCGCCACCTGCTCGAGCTCGGGCACGCGAAGATCGGCTGCATCACGGGGCCGACCGACACGGCGGTCAGCGCGATGCGCGTGCACGGTTTCATCCGTGCGATGGCCGAGCGCGGTGTCGACATCGTGCCGGGCGCGATCGCGGAAAGCGACTTCTCGTGCCTCGGCGGTTATCACGCGGCGTCGCGGCTGTTCGAATCGGTGCGGCCGAGCGCGATCTTCGCGGGCAACGACCTGATGGGCGTCGGCGCGCTGCGTGCGGCGGCCGAGCGCGGCATGCGCGTGCCCGACGACTGTTCGATCATCGGATTCGACGACATCGAATTCTCCCGCTACACGTATCCGGCGCTGTCGACGGTCGGCCAGTCGGTGCGCGCGCTCGGCGAAATGGCCGCGCAGACCCTGATCGAGCGCATCGGCGGCGGCTCGTCGGCCGTGCCGAGCCGCCGTCGCGTCGTGTCGCCGCGTCTCGTGCTGCGTGAATCGACGGCGATCTACCGCGAGCCGCCGGCTTCCGGCGGTCGCGCATGACGGCGCCCGCGGCGGGCGCCGGCCGCGTGACGGTGGTCGGCAGCCTCAACATGGATCTCGTCGTGCGCGCGCCGCGCCTGCCGCTGCCCGGCGAAACGCTCGCCGGGCATGCGTTCGCGCAGGCGGCGGGCGGCAAGGGCGGCAACCAGGCCGTCGCTGCCGCGCGGCTCGGCGCGCAGGTCGCGATGATCGGCTGCGTCGGCGCGGATGCGCACGGCGCGGCACTGCGTGCGGGCCTCGAAGCCGAGGGGATCGACTGCGCGGGGCTCGCGACGAGCGCGTCGGCGTCGACCGGCGTCGCGCTGATCGTCGTCGACGATGCGAGCCAGAACGCGATCGTGATCGTCGCAGGCGGCAACGGCGAGGTCACGACCGATACGGTCGCGCGGCACGAGGCCGCGCTGGCGTCGGCCGACGTCGTGATCTGCCAGCTCGAGACGCCGCCGGATGCGGTGTTCGCGGCGCTGTCGGCCGGGCGGCGGCTCGGCCGCACGGTGGTGCTCAATCCGGCCCCGGCCGTCGCGCCGCTGCCGGACGGCTGGCTGCCGCTCGTCGATTACCTGATCCCGAACGAGGTCGAGGCGGCCGCGTTGACCGCGCTGCCGGTGCGCGACCCGGCGGAGGCCGAAGCCGCCGCCCGCGCGCTGCAGGCTGGCGGCGCGCGCAACGTGCTGGTCACGCTGGGCGCACGGGGTGTGCTTGCGCTGACGGCCGACGGCGCCGCGCGGCATTATCCGGCGCCTGCCGTGCAGGCCGTCGACACGACGGCGGCCGGCGATACCTTCATCGGCGGCTTTTCCGCTCGGCTCGCGGCCGGCGCGGACGTCGACACCGCGATTCGCTTCGCGCAACGCGCGGCGGCACTGTCGGTCACGCGGGCGGGCGCGCAACCGTCGATTCCCACGCTTGCCGAACTGGCCGGATAGGTCCGGATAGGGCCGGATCGCGCATCGCGGCCGGTTCGGCGCAAACGACGGCCGGCCGCGTATCCGGGCTGCACGCCGGCAACGGAGCGCCTCTGATCGCCGTGCACGCCAGTGCACGGTGATGTACGTATTTTCGTTCAGCTATTTGTAATAAACAGACGAATAATTCGAAAAAATAGCGGAAACGCCATCAAGTTGTGCGGTGTCTGGTCGTAAATGCATCAGGTGAAGCAATGCTTCGAAGCGACGGGTCCGTCCCGTCCATTACGACGCAACACAGGAAGGATGATGGCGTTCAAAAACCTGACGATTCGTGCGCGCATCGGTTTCACGATGGCGTTTCTGGCGGTGCTCCTCGGTGTGATCGGTGGGCTCGGCGTGTATGGAATGACGCGCGCGAACGGCACGACGCGCGAGATCTTCACGAATCAGATGCCAAGCGCGGTCGATGTCTCGATTGCCGAGATCTACTCGGCGCGCGAACGGCTGGCCCTCGACCGGGCGGCGCTCCTGGCCGGCACGCCCGATGCGGCGGCTGCCATCGAGCGAAGCCGCGGGATGCGCGCGCAGTCGGACGCCTGGTGGCAAAAGTATCTCGCGTTGCCGCGCGGTCCGGAGGAGGATCGCATCGCACAGGACGTCGCCGCGAAGCGGCAGGCGTTGCAGCACGAGTGCGACGCGTTCGCGAGCGTGCTCGGCGCGAATCAGGCCGACCGCATCGGCGACGGCGCCAAGCAGCTCCAGGCGCGCTACACCGATCTCTCGACGGCGAGCGAGGCGTTGCGCAACTTCCAGTTCAGTGACGCGCAAGCCAACTTCGATCATGCGGAATCGGTGTACGAGACGCTGCGTGTGCTGGCCATCGTCGCGCTGGCGGCCGGCTTCGCCGCCGCGGTGGTGTCGTGGCTGACGCTGAGCCGTGCGATCGGCCGCCCGATTGCCGACGCGCTCGCGCATTTCGACGCGATTGCCGCCGGCGACCTGCGCCGGCCGATCGTCGTGGACCGGCGTGACGAGATGGGCCAGCTTCTCGAGGGCCTCGGCAAGATGCAGCGCGGGCTCGTCGATACGGTACGCACCGTGCGCGGCGGCAGCGAGTCGATCGCGACCGCGGCGCGCCAGATTGCGGCCGGCAACATCGACCTGTCGTCGCGTACCGAGGAGCAGGCCGCGGCGCTGCAGGAAACCGCGTCGAGCATGGAGCAGCTGACCGGCACCGTGAAGCAGAACGCAGACAATGCACGCCAGGCGAGTTCGCTGGCCGCGAATGCGTCGGAGATTGCAAACAAGGGCAATACGGTGGTCGGCCAGGTGGTCGGCACGATGGGCGAGATCAACGACAGCTCGGCGAAGATCGCCGACATCATCGCGATCATCGAGGGAATCGCGTTCCAGACCAACATTCTTGCGCTGAATGCAGCAGTGGAAGCCGCGCGGGCCGGCGAGGAAGGCCGCGGTTTCGCGGTCGTCGCGGGCGAGGTGCGCAGCCTGGCCCAGCGTTCGTCGGCCGCGGCCAAGGAGATCAAGGTGCTGATCGACGCGTCGGTGGAGCGCATCCGGTCGGGTTCCACGCTGGTCGACGAGGCAGGGCGCACGATGAGCGACGTGATCGGTGCGGTGCAGCGCGTGACGGACATCATGGGC
>NZ_ASSI01000021.1:0-8574 GCF_000466765.1 Burkholderia sp. AU4i
TCGCGCGGCACGAGGCCGCGCTGCGGCAGCGGCTCGAGGTGTCGGGGCTGAGGGTGGGAGGATTGTCGATCCGCGCGGTCGACGACGGCCCGGACGGCTTCGATCTGTTTGCAGCCCAGGCGGCCGCCGCCGCGTATGCGCGCGGTTCGGCCGGCGGCCCGGCGACGCATGCGCCGGATACCGACGACGAGGCGCTGCCATGAGCATGACGTCCCGCAAGCGCGCGGCCGCGCTCGTCTACGATCCGAAGGGCGGCGATGCGGCGCCGCGCGTGGTCGCGAAGGGCTACGGCGTGCTCGCCGAGATGATCGTCGCGCGTGCGCACGATGCGGGCTTGTACGTGCATACGGCACCGGAGATGGTGTCGCTGCTGATGCAGGTCGATCTCGACGACCGGATTCCGCCGCAGCTCTACCAGGCGGTCGCGGATCTGCTCGCGTGGCTGTACGCGCTCGACCGCACCGAGCCCGCGCCGGACGACACCACACCGCGCTTTCCGCTGCCGCCGCTGCGCTGAATCGCCCGGCATCGCGCGACTTCTTACGAAATGCTGTCCTGGTCTTGCAAGGTCATTCTGGCGGCATTTTTCGGTTATCGGCCGGCATCGCGGCGCAACGTGCGCGCTTTGCCCGCCTTCTTGCTCTTGCCGGGCGTGCCGCGACGCACCCGGATGGATTGAGCCGCCGGTTTGTTTGTGTAATGATATCCATTCTCATTTTCATGCTACCCGGGCGGCGCGCACGTTTTGCGCGCCGCCCGTTGTTTTGAACGAATGGAACCTTTCGCGTGAATGCGCCCGAAACGATCAATCCGCCCAGGACGGGTACTGCCCGCGCGGGCGTCACCGTGCTGCACCCGGCGGCGGCCCGCCCGCTGAGCGACGACGAACTGGCCGCGCGCCGCCAGCGCTCGCGCCGCGCGACCTTCATCAAGTGGCTGCGCAAGGTGCACGGCTGGGTCGGGCTGTGGGGCGCGGTGCTCGGGCTGCTGTTCGGCGTGACGGGCGTGCTGCTCAACCACCGCGCGCCGCCGCTGAAGATTTCGACAGGCGAGCCGCAGGTCGAGGAGATGCAGATCGCGCTGCCCGATCCGGTGCCGAAGACGCCCGCCGCGATGACGAAGTGGCTGCAGCACGAGCTGAATTTCGACGGCAAGCCGGGGCGCATGCGCAAGGAGGCCGCGCAGCCCGTTGCGTGGGGCGACAAGCGCGTGATGCAGCCGGAGCACTGGCAGTTCGGCCTGTTCGGCCCGCACCAGAACCTGCAGGCCGAATACTGGGTCGGCAACGGCTACGTCTCGGTGAAGCGCACGGGCAACACGTTCCTGACGACGCTGAACAACCTGCATCGCGGCGTCGGGATGAATCTCGGCTGGGTGCTGCTGATGGACACGATCGCGGGCTCGCTGATCCTGCTGTCGCTGACCGGCGTGCTGCTGTGGACCGAGCTGAACAAGCGCCGCACGGTCGGCGTCGTGCTGGTGGTCGGTTCGGTCGCCGCGGCGCTTGCCGCCGGCCTGACCTGACCGGCGGGCGCGCCGGCCGGCCGCCGGCGCGTGCGCTGTCGTCAGTTTCGTCGGCTTCGCCAGTTTCGTCGGCTTAGCCCGTCGCGGCCGCGTATCCCGCGCGACTACCCGCCGATCAGAGGCCGCACGCCGCGCCGCTGTTCGCCGCGATCTCCCGCGCGGCCTTCGCGCCTTCGACCTGCAGGATCGTCGGCAGCGACACATGGTTCTTCGCGGCGGTGATCTCGGCGAGGATCGAGATCGCGATTTCCGGCGGCGTCCGGCTGCCGATGTAGATGCCGGCCGGCCCGTGCAGCCGGGCCAGTTCCGCTTCGCTCAGGTCGAATTCGCGCAGCCGCTCGCGCCGTGCCGCGTTGTTGCGCCGCGAGCCGAGCGCGCCCACGTAGAACGCGGGCGTCTTCAGCGCCTCCATCAGCGCGAGATCGTCGAGCTTCGGATCGTGCGTCAGTGCAATCACGGCCGAACGCGCATCGAGGTTCATCTCGAGCACCGTATCGTCGGGCATCGTGTGCACGACGCGCGTGCCCGGCACGTCCCACGCATCGGTGTATTCCTCGCGCGGATCGCATACCGTCACCTGGTAGTCGAGCCCGACCGCGATCTGGCACAGATAGCGCGACAACTGGCCGGCGCCGATCACGAGCATCCGGTAGCGCGGCCCGTGGATCGTCACGAGCCGCTCGCCGTCGAACGCGAGCCCGTCGGCGGCCTGCGCGGGTGACAGCGATGCGCGGCCCGTCGCGAGCGTCATCGTGCGCGTGACGAGGCGCCCGGCCTCGACTTCCGCGCACAGCGCGGTTATCCCGCTGTCGCGCGTGAGCGGCTCGAGCACGAGCTGGATCGTGCCGCCGCAAGGCAGCCCGAAGCGATGTGCTTCCTCGGCCGTCACGCCGTACTTGAGCGCTTCCGGGCGCGCGTCGGCCGCGATGCCGCTCGCATGCACGCGGGCGATCAGGTCGTCCTCGATACACCCGCCGGACACCGAGCCGACCACGAGCCCGTCCTCGCGGACCGCGAGCATCGCGCCTTCGGGGCGGGGCGACGAGCCCCAGGTCTTCACGACCGTCACGAGCAGCACGCGGCGCCCTTCTTCGAGCCAGCGCGCGCTGGATTTCAATACATCGAGATCGACGCTTTCCATCATCTTCTTCCTGTTGCCGGGCGCACCCGTCGATGCGGGCCGCCGTTCGATGGCGCGATTATGAACCGGCCGCGACAAGCGTGCAGGGACGGGGAAAGGCGCAAAACGGGGAGGGGGAGGCGCGCAGCGGCGGGGAAGGCGGGCGGGACGGCCCGTGCCGGGCCGTCGGCAGGTTGCCGGGCGGACGCATTCGCCCGGCGGGGCGATGCGTCAGAGCGAGCCCAGGTACTGCGTCAGGTTGCGGATGTTGTTGTCATACGCGCTCGGCGAGCCAAGCTCGACGCCGCCGCTGCGCACGTAATACTCGAACGGCACGGAGCGGGTGCCGAAGAACGGCAGGAAATTGTCCGGCTGCAGCGTCGTGCCGTTCAGGCCGATCGCCCAGTTCCGCGACTTGTACAGCTCGAGCTCGCGGATCGTCGCCTGGACCTGGTTCGTCTCCGACGCGCGAATCGCGGCGATGTGCTGCGTCAGCGTCTCGATGTTCGCCTGGTATGCGCTCGGCTCGCCGACCGAGACGCCACGCGCGCGGACGTAGTAGCTGAACGGCAGGTTGCGTTCGGTGAAGAACGTGAGGAAACCATCCGGCGCGAGCGTATCCCCGTTCAGCCCGATCGCCCAGTTCTTGCTTTGATAATCCCTGAGCCCCGCAATCGTCTGGTTGGTCGCGCTGATTTCGACCTTCGCCGTGACGTTGACCAATGTATTGCTCATGACAGACCTCTCTGGTTCTTGTTGAACTTCGGACAGGTGCAGCGACATGCCTCCCCTCGGAGGCAATTTAATACCAGCGACCGGATTATCCGGCTTTAAATGTTGTTAATTAAAAAGATGCTGAAAATTCGTCCGTGAACACGCAATGAATTTCTGTTTGATGGAAATGCGATTCGATGAAGCCGATTGCATCGCGTTGCGCTCATGCTGCGGCAAATTCCCCGTCTGACGCAGGCTGGGCGGGTGTGTGCGGCCGGCCGACCTGAATACTAGTTTGGCGAATGAAGGAGTTCAATGTCGTTTGCGAGATTATTTTCTTCTATTCATATTCAATTCAATTGAATTGCATTTTTCATCGATTAATTTGTCGATCCGAATCGAATATACCGGTATTCGGAAAACGGTCGAGGAAAACGGAAACTGCCGCGCGAATCGTTGCGGGAAACGCAACGCGGCGGCGTGACGGGCGAGGGAGCGGAGAGGAGAGGAGAGGAGGGGGCGGGGCCGGATGGCGGCCCCGCGGATGCGCACCGTGCCGCGTGCGGCACGGCGGCGCTCAGTGCGCGTCGTGGCGACCGTGCGCGAGCTTCGAGTGGTGACGCGAGTACAGGAAGTAGATCACGAGGCCGATCACGAGCCAGATGCCGAACGCGGCCCACGTGACGGGCTGCAGGTTCAGCATCAGGAACAGGCACGATGCGACCGCGAGGATCGGCACGACCGGCACGCCGGGGCAGCGGAACGCGCGTGGCAGGTCGGGGTGCGTGCGGCGCAGCACGAGCACCGCGATCGACACCATCGAGAACGCCGCGAGCGTGCCGATGTTGATCAGCTCGGCGAGCACGTTGAGCGGCACGAGCGCGGCGATCAGCCCGAAGAACAGGCCGACGAGCCAGGTCGTCAGGAACGGCGTCGCGAAGCGCGGGTGCACGCGCGACAGCGTTGCCGGCAGCAGCCCGTCGCGCGACATCGCGAAGATCACGCGCGTCTGGCCGTAGCTCATCACGAGGATCACGGTCAGCATGCCGAGCACGGCGCCGAGATCGATGAAGCCCGCCACCCACGTCTCGCCGGCGACCTGCAGTGCATACGAGATCGGGTGCGAGATGTTCGCGTACTGCGCTGACGGCACGATGCCGGTCGCGACCGCGGCGACCGTCACGTACAGCACCGCGCACACCGCGAGCGACGCGATGATGCCGATCGGCAAATCACGTTTCGGATTCTTCACTTCCTCGGCCGCCGACGACACCGCGTCGAAGCCGATGAACGCGAAGAACATCACGGCCGCCGCGCCGAACACGCCGTTCCAGCCGTGCGGCATGAACGGCTTCCAGTTGGCGGGCGTCACATGGAACACGCCGACCGCGATCACGAGCAGCACGACCGACACCTTGATGAACACCATGATGTTGTTGATGCGGGTCGACTCGCGGATGCCGATCGACAGCAGCGTGGTGATCACGATCATCACGAGGAACGCGGGCAGGTTGAACCACGTGACGACACCCGGCACCGCGCCGGGCGCGGCCGTCAGCACGGTGGGCAGCGTCAGCCCGAAGCCCTGCAGCAGCGACTGCAGGTAACCCGACCAGCCGACCGACACGGCCGACGACGCGAGGCCGTATTCGAGCATCAGGTCCCAGCCGATGATCCACGCGACGAGTTCGCCGAGCGTCGCGTACGAGTACGTGTAGATCGAGCCGGCGACGGGGATCGTCGACGCGAATTCCGCGTACGACAGCGCCGCGAGGCCGCATGCGATCGCGGCGATCACGAACGACAGCATCAGCGCGGGGCCGGCCTGCACGGCGCCGGTGCCGGTCAGCACGAAGATGCCGGTGCCGATGATCGCGCCGATGCCGAGGAAGGTGAGGTCGATCGCGCCGAGCGCTTTCTTGAGCCCGGCGGTCTGCGCGCCGGCGATCATGCGATCGACGTTTTTCTTGCGGAAGAGAGACATTGCGGATGAATCGCCAGCGCGCGCGGGCGCGATAGCGCTGACTGAGTGAAAACCCGCAATTTTAGCCGATTTGGCGCGCAAGACTCGCTGCGGCGCAGCGGTGTGCCGCGAAATCGTCCGATAAAACAAGCGCTTGCGCGCCCAAAGGCGGGGCGGCGGACGGCACTCGGCGGCGGCGCGGCATGCGCCGCGTCGCCGGGGCGGGCCAGGTGAGTCGGGCCGGGCGGGGAAATCAGGCGCCGGCCGTGGGCGCCATGTCGACGAGCTGGTTGCTCATCACGTAGAACGTGAGTTCCGCATTGTTCGACAGCCGCATCTTCTCGAGCAGCCGCGACCGGTACACGCTCACCGTCTTCACGGACAGCGACAGCGTGTTCGCGATGTCGGTGAGCCGCTTGCCCGACGCGAGCATGCAGAGCGTCTGGTATTCGCGATCGGACAGTTTCTCGTGCGGCAGCGGCTCGTTCTCGAACGACACGTATTCGGCGAGCGCCTCGGCCATCGCGGGGCTCACGTACTTGCGGCCGGCCGCGACCTGCTGGATCGCGCCGATCATCTGCGCGGCGTTGACCGTCTTCGACAGGTAGCCGGCGGCACCGGCCTTCAGCGCGCGCACCGCGTACTGATCCTCGCGGTACATCGAGAACATCAGCACCGGCGTGCGCGGCAGCTTGCGCTTGAGGCGCTTGAGCACTTCGATGCCGTTCGTGTCCGGCAGCGAGATGTCGAGCAGGATCGCGTCGAATTCCTGCTTGTCGACGGCGGCCATGGCGTCGCCGCCGTTCTCGGCCTCGGTGACGTCGCGCGCGACGCCACGGTCGATCAGCAACTGGCGGATCCCTTGCCGGACGATCGCGTGATCGTCCACGAGCAGGATGTTCAGGCTCATGACGACCTCACGAAAGCGACGCGCGGCGGGCCGTGACGGGCACCGCGAGCAGCGAATCCCAGGCGAAGCGCGCGGTGACGCGCGTGCCGTGGCCGGCTTCCGGCGTGGCCGTCTCGAAGCTGCCGCCGAACGCCTCGCAGCGGGCGCGCATGCCGGCGAGACCGTAGCCGCTGCGGCGGCTGCGGGGGAAACCGGTACCATCGTCGGAGATAATCAGTGACAGATGCGTGCCGTCGGTGACGATCCGCACGTCGACCGACGTCGCGCGGGCGTGCTTCGCGACGTTCGACAACGCTTCCTGCGCGACGCGGAACACCGCGAGCGCGCCGGCGCCGGCGACTTGCGTCAGGCGCGCATCGGCTGCGCACACGAAGCTGGTGCGCAGGCCCGTGCGTGCCGCATGGGTGTCGACCCACGACGACAACGCGCCGACCACGCCCGCGTCGAGCGCCGGCGTGTCGCGCTCGTCGATCAGCCGGCGATTCGCGTCGGTTGCGGCGTCGAGCGCCTGCTGCGCCAGCTCCAGCGCGCGCAGGCAACCGTCCGGCGCGTCGGCCGGCAGCCACGTTTGAACGTTTGCGAGCGCGAAACGCGCGGCGGTCAGTTCGGCGCCGAGTCCGTCATGCAACTCACCGGCCAGGTGGCGGCGAGCGGCTTCGTCGGCGGCGAGCAATTGGGCAGACAGCGCTGCGATCCGCGCGGCGGAGGCGCCGCGTTTCGGCGCGGCGTCGGCAATGGGCGGAGTCGCGGCGCAGCCCGGCACGAGCTGTTGCGACGGGAACGGGGCGTGGGCGCCCAAAGGCGCGTTAAGCGACGTATCCATGACTCTCCCTGCTGTCAGAAAGCGGTTCAGACACCGGCTGGCTGCGTGGATCGGCTGCCGTTTCGAAGACAGTCGCCGCCAGAGAATCGCACCCTGCCGAGGTAACAAAAGTTACGTCTTGTAACACTTGCATCCGACCCTTCCACTCTCATCCGAACGGCAACCACGCGCGGCGAATAATATCTCAAAATTTCCGAAAAGGTCATGTCGGGCGGACATTTAAGGGTAAATGTGAATAATCGGAATGAACGTGTTGTAGGAAAAACACTGACACCCGAGCGCCGGACGATGACGTATCCAAATGTAACTATTTGAGATGGGATGATCCCAATTTGTTACGAATTCGCCAAGTAGGGACGAAAAAAAACCGGAGCTTTCGCTCCGGTTCTTGATGACGCGCAAATCTGGGGACTGATCAGTCCACGAATGCGCGTTCGATCACGTAGTGGCCCGGCGCGCTGTTCTTGCCTTCGACGAGGCCGGCCTGCTTCAGCAGGTCGGTCGTGTCCTTCAGCATCGCGGTGCTGCCGCACAGCATCACGCGGTCGTTTTCCGGCGAGAACGGCGGGACGTCGAGATCCGTGAACAGCTTGCCCGTCGCGATCAGGTCGGTGATCCGGCCTTCGTTGTCGAACGCTTCGCGCGTGACCGTCGGGTAGTAGACGAGCTTTTCCTTGATGATGTCGCCGAGGTACTCGTGGCCCGGCAGGTCGTGCTTGATGTAGTCCATGTACGCGAGCTCGCCCTTCAGGCGGCACGTGTGCGTCAGGATCACCTTGTCGAAGCGTTCGTAGATGTCCGGATCGCGGATGATCGACATGAACGGCGCGAGGCCCGTGCCCGTCGACAGCATCCACAGCGTCTTGCCCGGCAGCAGGTTGTCGGCAACCAGCGTGCCCGTCGGCTTCTTGCCGATCAGCACCGTGTCGCCCACCTTCAGGTGCTGCAGGCGCGACGTCAGCGGGCCGTTCTGCACCTTGATGCTGAAGAATTCGAGATGCTCTTCGTAGTTCGGGCTGACGATCGAGTAGGCGCGCGCGAGCGGCTTGCCGTCGACTTCGAGGCCGACCATCGTGAATTCGCCGTTGTTGAAGCGCAGGCTCGCCTCACGGGTGCAGGTGAAGCTGAACAGCGTGTCGGTCCAGTGATGGACGGATTGGACGGTGGCGGTGTCGTATTTGCTCATGGCTTTGAAAACGGACGCGCGTAGCGAACGCGAGTAACGGGCCCAAAAACGGGCAAAAAAACCGAGTGCGACGGCCCGATCGAGGATCGGCCGGCCGGCGCGTCGGACACGCGCCTTCTCGATGACAGACGATTGAGGAACTCGTTATTTTACCCTGTTGGCGCGGATCGCGGGCTTGACCCCCGCGGCTGCGCGGATTTGGCGCAACGAATTATTTCAATCTGCTTTCAATTTTCAGCGCTCGGCCGCGAGTTTCGCGCCGAGGCCGACGAGCGCCACGCCGCACAGCGCGTCGAGCGGGCGCCGCACGCGCCGGTAGCCGCGCTGCGCGCGC
>NZ_ASSI01000022.1:0-27074 GCF_000466765.1 Burkholderia sp. AU4i
GGGCGGCGCCCGCGCGCTCGCGGCGGCGAGCAACGAGCTCGTGTCGCAGATCGCCGCATGGGTCGGCATCCAGGCGTACGCGGGCACGCCGTGACGCGTGCCGCGCAGCCGCGATGAGCGCGACCGGCACGCCTCGCGCATCGCCGCTCGCGCGGCAGGCCTTTGCCGCCTACGCGGCACTCATCGTCTACGCGTCGCTGTATCCGTTCGCAGGCTGGGTGTCGCTCGGCATCGGGCCGTTCGACTACCTGTTCGCGCCGATGCAGCGCTACGTGACCGCATTCGACGTCGTCACGAACGTGCTCGGCTACCTGCCGTTCGGCGCGCTCGGCGTGCTCGCGCTGCACCCGCGCTGGCGCGGCGTGGCCGCGACGCTGATCGCGGCCGGGCTCGGCGTGCTGCTGTCGGGCGCGATGGAAGCGCTGCAAACCTACCTGCCGACGCGCGTCGCGTCGAATCTCGATCTCGCGGCCAACGCGCTCGGCGCGCTGCTGGGGGCGGCGCTCGTCGCGCCGGCCACCGGTGCGCTGCTCGATCGCGGCGCGCTGCGCCGGCTGCGCTTCGCGTGGTTCGAGGACGACGGTGCGACGCCGCTGCTGCTCGCCGGGCTGTGGCCGTTCGCGGTCCTGTTCCCGTCGCCGTTCCTGTTCGGTATCGGCGACTGGCCGGCCGCGCTGTGGGAGCGTGCCGACGCGTCGATGCAGGACACGCTGCTCGCATGGCTGCCGGCCGCGTGGCGCGTGGGCGAATGGCCCGAGCGCGTCGACGGCTGGCTGTCCGACTCCGCGTGGGAGGCCGCGCTCGGCGGCCTGATGCTGTTCGCCGCGCTGGCGATCGCGTCGCTCGCGATGCGGCCGCGCGCACCGCGCATCCGGCTGCTGATCGCGCTCGTCGCCGCGACGCTCGTGCTGAAGGCGGCCGCGACCTTCATGCAGTCGGCCACCGGCCTCGTCGTCGTGTGGGCGACGCCCGGCGCGCGCCTCGGGATCGAGCTCGGCTTCGCGGCCGCGCTCGTCGCGCTGCACGTGCCGGCGACGTGGCGCGCGACACTGGCTGCGCTCGCGCTGCTGGCCGGCGTGGCGCTCGTGAACCTGCTGCCCGTCAACCCGTTCTTCGACTTCACGCTGTCGGGCTGGCGGCAGGGCCGTTACGTGCACTTCAACAGCCTCGCACGCTGGCTCGCGTGGATCTGGCCCTACGCGGCGCTGATCTGGCTCGGCCAGCGCGTCGAGCACGCATGGCTGCCGGCCGTGCTGCGCCGCTGACGCGAAGGCTGCGACGGTTGCGCCGCGACGGCCGCGGCGGTACCGCGGGCAGCGGCGTGCGCCCCTCGTTATAATCGTCCGCACGAGTGCAGTGTTCGGCACCGATCGGCACGTGTGTGCGGCGCCTTCGCACCCGTGGCCGCGTTGCAAATCCTCGCGATACCACCAGGCATCGCTGCGGTTCGCGCGTCGCCACGAGCACGAATCCGCTGGCACTCAAGCGCCGCCGGGCACCGAACGCTACACGCCCGTTGCCCCGCGCAGCGGCAACCGCTCCTTTTTCCGCACGGCCTTGCGCCGGGCAGCTCGCCATCACCATGGATTCCTACTACCAGCACCACGTCTTCTTCTGCCTGAACCAGCGCGAACCGGGCGCCGAACGCCCGAGCTGCGCGCAATGCGACGCTCAGACCATGCAGGAATACGCGAAAAAGCGCGTGAAGGAGCTCGGCCTCGCGGGGCCCGGCAAGGTTCGCATCAACAAGGCCGGCTGCCTCGACCGCTGCGAGGAAGGGCCGGTGATGGTCGTGTATCCGGAAGGCACGTGGTACACGTACGTCGACCAGGCCGACATCGACGAGATCGTCGAATCGCACCTGCGCGACGGCAAGGTCGTCGACCGCCTGAAGATCTGAGCGGGCCGGCCGAATGAACGTTCATACGCAGAAATCGCTGATCGCGGGCCCGGTCGGGCAGATCGAAATCGCGGTCGACCTCCCCGATGCCGTGCGCGAAGGCGGCGCCGCGCCGCGCGGCATCGCGCTCGTCGCGCATCCGCATCCGCTGTTCGGCGGCACGATGGACAACAAGGTCGCGCAAACGCTCGCGCGCACGCTTGTGCAGTTGAACTACGTCGTGTTCCGGTCGAACTTCCGCGGCGTCGGCGCGACCGAAGGCGTGCACGACAACGGCACCGGCGAGGCCGACGACCTGCTCGCGGTGCTCGCGCACATGCGCGCGCAGCCCGCGTATGCGGACCTGCCGCTCGTGCTCGCGGGCTTCTCGTTCGGCACCTTCGTGCTGTCGCACGTCGCGAAGCGGCTGCGCGACGCGGGCGAGACGATCGAACGGATGGTGTTCGTCGGCACGGCAGCGAGCCGCTGGCAGGTGGCCGACGTGCCCGAGAACACGCTCGTGATCCACGGCGAAACCGACGACACGGTGCCGATCGCGTCGGTGTACGACTGGGCGCGGCCGCAGGAACTGCCGGTCGTCGTGATCCCCGGCGCCGAGCATTTCCTGCATCGCAAGCTGCACGTGCTCAAACGCATCATCGTCGACGCCTGGCGCTAGCCGGCACGCGGGAGGCCGGCGCGACGCCGGCGGCCCGCGCGGTGTTGCATGCACTTGCTCCGGCCGGCGCCGGATGCGCGTTTCCCTTCTCGCGACATCGCGCCGCGGCGTGCGGCGCGACCCGACTTCTCCTTCGCCTGCGCACACCTTTCGCACACCTTCGCGTGCGATGACGCGCAGCTTGCCGGCACCCCGCGCCCGATGAAGATGGACGGCGATCCTGCGCCAGGTTCGCGAAAACGCGCTGCGCGGCCACGTATAATGGCCGGATTCCGCGTCGCCCGCGGCCCGGCTGGGCTCATGCGGCGCTCGTTTCGCCGCCTGTCCGCCCGCTCGCGACGGCCGCGAACCGAACGCGCCCGCACGAGTCCAACCGGCGCGTTTCGCGTCGCCCGACGATTTCGGGCGAGTGCCCGAAACGCCCGCCGCCTTGCCGTTCAACCCTGCGCGTTTCGCACCGCACTTTCTGCCATCAGCCTGAATCGATCATGCGTCTGTCTTCCCAAGGCCTCAAGTCCCTCGCTTCCTCCATCGCCTTCGGCACCGCCGCGCGCAACGTCGCGCTCGGCGTGATGCTGCCTGTCGCGCTCGCGTCGACGATCGTCGTCGCCGAGGCCAAGCCGGCCGCCAAGGCCAAGGCCGCGCATGCGGCGCCGGCCGCCGAGCAGTTCACCGGCGCGCCCGCGACCTACATGCCGGGCGCGGTGCCGCCGCCGGGCGTGAATGCGCGCTCGTGGGTGCTCGTCGATGCGACCAGCAACACGGTGCTCGCGTCGGGCAATGCCGATGAACGCGTCGAGCCCGCATCGCTGACGAAGCTGATGACGGCGTACCTCGTGTTCGAGGCGCTCGACAAGAAGAAGATCTCGATGGAGCAGATCGTCACGCCGAGCGAAGCCGTGCGCCGCGTCGGCCGCGACGAGTCGCGCATGTTCATCGAGGCGAACAAGCCGGTGTCGGTGCACGACCTCGTGTACGGGATGATCATCCAGTCGGGCAACGACGCCGCGATCGCGCTGGCCGAACTGGTCGGCGGCAGCGAAGGGCAGTTCGTCACGATGATGAACGACGAGGCGGCGCGCCTCGGCATGAAGGGCACGCACTTCGCCGACGTGAACGGCATGCCCGACCCGAACCACTACACGACGGCCGGCGACCTCGCGAAGCTGTCCGCGCACCTGATCCGCGATTTTCCGCAGTACTACAGCATCTTCTCGGAGAAGGAATTCAAGTACAACAACATCCGCCAGGGCAACCGCAACCGCCTGCTGTGGCTGGATCCGACGGTCGACGGTCTGAAGACGGGCCATACGCAGGCGGCCGGCTACTGCCTGATCGCGTCGGCGAAGCGCGCGATCCCGGGCGTGGACGGCCAGCGCCGCCTGGTGTCGGTGATGATGGGCGAGCAGAAGGAAAGCGAGCGCACGCAGGACAGCATGAAGATGCTGAACTACGGCTACAGCGCGTTCGATTCGGTGCGCCTGTTCAAGGGCGGCCAGGCGATGTCGACGCCGCGCATCTACAAGGGCAAGGAAAACACCGTGCAGGTGGGCGTGAAGGGCGACCAGTGGGCGACCGTGCCGCGCGGCCTCGGCGACAAGGTCAAGACGGAAGTCGACGTCAACGCGCCGCTGATCGCGCCGCTCGCGGCAGGCCAGCAGGTCGGCACCGTGAAGATCGTCGCCGACGGCAAGACGCTGTCCGAATTCCCGGTCGTCGCACTGCAGGCCGTGCCGGAAGCGGGTATCTTCGGGCGTATCTGGGACTCGATCCTGCTGATGTTCAGCAAGAAGAAGTAAGCACGACGGGCCTTTGTTTTCACGACTTCATCCCCATCTGTCATAACCATGAGCCAAGCCGAATTCGAACCGATCGTCTACCTCAGCGTGTCGTCGCAGGAGGAAATGGTGCCGCTGTCGGAAGCCCGTGTACCGGTGCTCGACCGCGGGTTCATCTTCGGCGACGGCGTGTATGAAGTGGTGCCCGTTTATGCGCACGACGGCGCGCACGTGCCGTTCCGGATCGAGCAGCATCTGGCGCGGCTCGAGCGCAGCCTGAAGAAGATCGGCATTGCCAGCCCGCACGACGACGCGGGCTGGCGCGCGCTGATCGAGCGCGTCGTCGCGGCGAATGCCGAAGGGCTCGGCGGCGGCAACGCGCTCGTCTACCTGCAGGTGACGCGCGGCGTCGCGAAGCGCGGCCACGCGTTCCCCGCGAACGCGGTGCCGACGGTGTTCGTGATGACGAGCCCGCTGCGCCTGCCGTCCGCCGACGAACGCGCGCAGGGCGTGCGCTGCGTGACGGCCGAGGACCGCCGCTGGCTGCATTGCGACATCAAGTCGATCTCGCTGCTCGGCAACGTGCTGATGGCGCAGCATGCGGCCGAACGCGATGCGTTCGAGACGCTGCAGCTGCGCGACGGCAACCTGACGGAAGGTTCGTCGTCGAACGTGTGGATCGTGAAGAACGGCGAGCTGCTCGCGCCGCCGCGCAGCAACAAGATCCTCGAAGGGATCCGCTACGCGCTGATCGAGGAGCTGGCCGACGAATGCAGGATCCCGTTCGTCGCGCGCGAGATCAGCGAAGTGGAATTGCGCGCGGCCGACGAGATCATGATCACGTCGGCCACGAAGGAAGTGCTGCCCGTCACGTCGCTCGACGATCTGCCCGTCCATGGCGGCAAGCCGGGCCCCGTATTCGCGGCGTTGTATGACGCGTACCAGCGTGCGAAGGCGCGCGAGTTTGAACAGTTTGACCTAACCCGGAGAAAATGATGAGCGAACCGACCAAAACCATCGAGGTGACCGGCGCGATCGATACCCGGAAGGAGTCGCTGCTGGAGTTTCCGTGCGATTTCCCGATCAAGATCATGGGCAAGGCGCACCCCGAGTTCAAGGACACGATCTTCAAGGTCGTGGCCGTTCACGACAACGAGATCGACGTCGAGAAGATCGAGGAGCGCGCGTCGAGCGGCGGCAATTACACGGGCCTCACGATCACCGTGCGGGCGACCAGCCAGGAACAGCTCGACAACATCTACCGCGCACTGACCGGCCATCCGATGGTCAAGGTCGTACTTTAAGCGCCTTCCATCCTCCTTCCTGCGCGCACTCGGCGGGGGTCTTCCCCGCCGCGCGCCGCGCGTCCAGCTCGTCGCACAGCCGCTTGTATTCGGCGACTTCCTCGAACAGCCAGGTCCTGAACGCCTGCACGCGCGGCGTGTTCAGCAGCGGCGGCGGACACACGAAAAAATAGTGCCACGGGCTCGGCCCGTCGATGTCGAACAGGCGCACGATGCGCCCGTCGAGCAGGTCGTGCACCGCGAGCGAGCGGCGCACGAGCGCGATGCCCTGGCCGTCGATCGCGGCCAGCAGCAGGTTCGACGAATCCTGGTACAGAATTCCCCGTTTCGGCTCGGTCAGCGTCTTGAGTCCGGCCGCGTCGAACCACGGCCGCCACAGCTCGTCGTCCGAGCGCAGCAGGTTGTAGTGCACGAGATCGGCGGGCGTTTGCGGCAGCTTGCCGCCGTTCAGCGTCGGCGCGCATGCCGGAAAGAACACTTCGTCGAACAGCGCCTCGACATGCAGCCCCGGATAACTGCCGTGGCCGAAGCGGATCGCGAGATCGACATCGTCGCGCGCGAAATCGGTGAGCGAGTTCGTCGACTGCAGCTCGACGTCGATTTCCGGATGCCGTTCGATGAACGAGCCGATGCGCGGCGTGATGAAGCGCGCGGCGAACGACGACAGCATCGACACCACGAGCCGCCGGTCGCGGTCGCTCGCGCGCACGTCGCGTGTCGCGTCGGCGATGACCATCAGCGCGGTGCGGATCTGCTGCGCATAGCGCATGCCGGCGTCGGTCAGGCACAGCCGCTTGCCGTTGCGCGTGAACAGCTGCACGCCGAGCTCTTCCTCGAGCGCGCGCACCTGGTGGCTGACCGCGCCGTGCGTGACGTACAGCTCGTCGGCGGCGCGCGAGAAATTCTCGTGACGGGCGGCGGCTTCGAACGCGCGAATCGCGTTCAGCGCAGGCAGCTGGCGGAGGTCCATTTGCTAATTTTCCTCACATCGACGTGAAAATTGGTCGTTTTGTCGGACGCCTTGAAGTGACTACGATTGTAGCCATCGAAGCACGTATTGGCGGAGTCGATCATGCAAGAAATTTCTTCAAGCATCACGTTCGAAATCCCGGTGGGCGAAACCGTGCCGTTGAAGGTACAGCGCAGCACGCGGCTGGTGGTGCAGTGCGGGCCGGTGTGGGCGACGCGCAGCAACGACGTCGACGATTACTTCCTGGTCGACGGCGAGACGCTGAAGCTGCGCCGCGGCGAGCGGCTGTGGCTCAGCGCGGAAGGCCGGGAGGGCGCGCGCGTGGCGTTCTCGGTGTCGCGGCCGCCCCGGGAAGTCGCGCTCGGCGGGCTGGCACGGCTGCGCGAACGCGTGAGCGCGCTGCTCCACGACGGATGGCGCACCGTCTGACCATCATTTCCTCCGACGGATACCGGCGATCCGTCCCCCCTCCGAGGCCGGCGAGACCGACGGGTTTTCGGTAAACTACCGCCCATGTCCGTTTCGCCGGTTTCCATCGTGTCCACGCCTGTTGCCGTTTCCGCATCGCCCGCCGGGTCCCCGGATCAGCCGGCCCCGCCGGTCACCGTGCGGTGGCGGGGCGTCGAGACCTACGAGACGAGCTTCGACGCGATGCGCGCGTTCACCGACACGCGCACGGCCGATACCGGCGACGAGATCTGGCTGGTCGAGCACCCGCCCGTCTACACGCTCGGCCAGGCCGGCGACCCGGCCCACCTGCTGGTGGCCGACAGCGGCGTGCCGCTCGTGAAGGTCGACCGCGGCGGGCAGATCACCTACCACGGCCCCGGCCAAATCGTCGCCTACCTGCTGCTGGACCTGCGCCGGCGCAAGCTGATGGTGCGCACGCTCGTGACGAAGATCGAGGAGGCCGTGATCGAAACCCTCGCGGCGTATAATCTCGCTTCGGTCCGCAAGGCGGGCGCGCCCGGGATCTACGTGGCATCCGGCGTGCACGAGGGCGCGAAAATCGCGGCCCTCGGCCTGAAGATCCGCAACGGCTGCAGCTATCACGGGCTGAGCCTGAACGTGAAGATGGATCTGCGCCCGTTTCTTGCGATCAACCCGTGCGGCTATGCCGGACTGGAAACTGTCGACATGGCGAGCCTCGAGGTTGCCGCCGACTGGAACGACGTCGCCCATACGCTGGTGCGCCGTCTGATCGCCAACCTCGACGGCGCATCCGCGGCCGCCGACAAGCCGCAGGCACTGGAACAACATTCGAATGACTGACGTTACCGCTTCCCCCGCACCGGCCGATCCGGCCGCGACCCCTGCCTACGATCCGACCGCCAAGCAGAAGGCGCAGGCGAAGACGGCGCGCATCCCGATCAAGGTCATTCCGATCGAAAAGCTGAAGAAGCCCGAGTGGATCCGCGTGAAGGCGGCCACCGGCAGCTCGCGCTTCAACGAGATCAAGACGATCCTGCGCGAGCACAACCTGCATACGGTGTGCGAGGAAGCGAGCTGCCCGAACATCGGCGAATGCTTCGGCAAGGGCACCGCAACGTTCATGATCATGGGCGACAAGTGCACGCGCCGCTGCCCGTTCTGCGACGTCGGCCACGGCCGTCCCGACCCGCTCGACGCGGATGAACCGAAGAACCTCGCGCGCACGATCGCGGCGCTGAAGCTCAAGTACGTGGTGATCACGAGCGTCGACCGCGACGACCTGCGCGACGGCGGCGCCGCCCACTTCGTCGAATGCATCCGCGAAACGCGCGCGCAGTCGCCGGACACGCGCATCGAGATCCTGACGCCGGACTTCCGCGGCCGTCTCGACCGTGCGATCTCGATCCTGAATGCCGCGCCGCCGGACGTGATGAACCACAACCTCGAAACGGTGCCGCGCCTGTACAAGGAAGCGCGCCCGGGTTCGGACTACGCGCACTCGCTGAAGCTCCTGAAGGACTTCAAGGCGCTGCATCCGGACGTCGCGACGAAGTCGGGCCTGATGGTCGGCCTCGGCGAGACCGAAGAGGAAATCCTGCAGGTGATGCGCGACCTGCGCGCGCACGACGTCGACATGCTGACGATCGGCCAGTACCTGCAGCCGTCCGAGCACCACCTGCCGGTGCGCGCGTACGTGCATCCCGATACGTTCAAGATGTACGAGGAAGAGGCGTACAAGATGGGCTTCACGCACGCGGCCGTCGGCGCGATGGTGCGGTCGAGCTATCACGCCGACCTGCAGGCGCATGGGGCAGGGGTGGTCTGAGCCGCCTTGCTTCGTCGTCCTCTGACGAGCCAGAAAAAAGCCCGCAGCGATGCGGGCTTTTTCGTTGGTGCGGCCGCCGCCCGCGCATTCGCACGGCAATCGTCACCCGACCGGACACGCAATCCGGTCAAGCATGGAAAGCAAAGCTGAAACGGCATCGATAGCTTCGCAGGATAAGTTCGCTCCCGCCGCGCGCAAAGCTCCTATAGTCGGCTCTCCCGCAGCAATGCCCGCATTCGAAGGAGAGCCGCATGTCCCGTTTCAGCTTCATCCGCCGCGCCGTCGTCGCGCTGACCGCCTTTGCCGCGCTGGGCGCGGCGCACGCCGAATCGCGCGAAGTCGTGATCGCGTACCAGGACATGGTCGTGCCGTGGCGCTATGCGCAGGCGAGCGGTGAAGTCGAAAAGGCGACCGGCTACAAGGTCACGTTCCGCAAGCTCGACAGCGGCGCCGACGTGATCCGCGCGCTCGCATCGGGCTCCGTGCAGCTCGGCGAAGCCGGCTCGAGCCCGATCGCGGCCGGGCTGTCGCAGGGGCTCGACATCTCGCTGTTCTGGGTGCTCGACAACATCAACGACGCCGAGGCGCTCGTCGCGCGCAACGGTTCGGGCGTCACCAGCATCGCCGCGCTGAAGGGCAAGAAGATCGGCGTGCCGTTCGTGTCGACGTCGCATTTCCATACGCTCGTCGCGCTGCAGGCCGCGGGCGTCAATCCGAACGACGTGAAGATCGTCAACCTGCGTCCGCCCGAAGTCGCGGCGGCGTGGGCGCGCGGCGACATCGACGCGACCTACATCTGGGATCCGGTGCTCGCGAAGGTCAAGCAGTCGGGCACCGTGCTCACGACGTCGGGCCAGGTGGCGAAGGAAAGCGGCAAGGCGACCTTCGACGGCTTCGTCGTGAGCCGCAAGTTCGCGCGCGAGAACCCCGAGTTCGTCACGCGCTTCGTGAAGGTGCTCGCGGCCGCCGATGCCGACTATCGCGCGCACGCTGCCGCGTGGAAGGTCGGCTCGCCGCAGGTCGCGGCGGTCGCGAAGGTGTCGGGCGCGAACGCGCAGGACGTACCGGCCAGCCTCGCGCTCTACGCGTTCCCGACGCCGGCCGAGCAGGCGTCGCCGACGTGGCTCGGCGGCGGTGCGCAGTCGGGCGCCGCGAAATCGCTCGCGGCCACCGCCACGTTCCTCAAATCGCAAGGCACGATCCAGACGGTGCTCGCCGACTATTCGGCCGGCGTCGATCCGCAGTTCGTGCAGAAGGCCGCGCGCTGAGTGCGGCGACCCAACCCACTCGTCGCGGAGTCCTGAACATGAGCACGCTGGAAGTCCGTCAGGTATCGGTCGACTATCCGGGCGAACGCGGCCGGCCGACGACGCAGGCGCTCGCGCGCGTCGACCTGCGCATCGAGGCCGGTGAATTCGTCGTCGCGCTCGGCGCGTCCGGCTGCGGCAAGACGACGCTGCTGAACTGCATGGCCGGCTTCGTCGCGCCGACGACCGGCGACGTGCGCGTCGACGGCGTGCCGGTCACGGGCCCCGGCGCGGATCGTGGTGTCGTGTTCCAGAAATACGCGCTGCTGCCGTGGCTCGACGTGGTCGACAACGTCGCGCTCGGGTTGCGCTTCGCACGTGTGTCGAAGGCCGAACGCGAAGCGCGGGCGCGGGAGATGCTTGCGCTCGTCGGGCTCGACAGGCATGCGCATGCGCGCGTGTACGAGCTGTCGGGCGGGATGCAGCAGCGCGTCGGCATCGCGCGCGCGCTCGCGAGCGATCCGCGCGTGCTGCTGATGGACGAGCCGATGGGCGCGCTCGACGCGATGACGCGCGGCACGATGCAGGCGCTCGTGCTCGACGTATGGGCGCGCACCGGCAAGACGGTGTTCTTCATTACGCACGACGTCGAGGAGGCGCTGTTCCTCGCGACGCGTCTCGTCGTGATGACGCCCGGCCCCGGCCGGATCGCGGAAACCTTCGAACTGCCGTTCGCGCGCCGCTACGTCGAATCGCGCGATGCGCGCGCGGTGAAGTCGTCACCGGATTTCATCGCATGGCGCGAACGGCTGATCGCGTACCTGCATCGCGACGAGGCCGCCGAGGCGGCGGCGTGATGCACGAACTCGCGCGACAGGGCGCGTCGGTCGGACGCGGTCGGATCAGTACCTTGCACAGGCAGGACAGCATGAGCACGCAGGATTCTTGGGCGGCCGATCGCACGGCCGCGGAGCCCGGGCAGGATCAACGCGCGACGCAACGGCGTCACGCGGCGCGTCCGGCTCGCGCATCGCATCGCTACCGGTTGCCGGGGCAGGGGAAGACTGCCGGGCTGAGCGCGGCGACGGTCGCGGTACTGGCACTGCTGTGGTGGGTCGCCACCCATCGCCAGTGGCTGCCGCCGCTGTTCCTGCCCGCGCCGGAGGCCGTGTGGACCGCGTTCGTCGATGCGTGGCACGGCCGTATCCAGGGCGGCCTGCCGTTGTCCGACCATCTGCTGTGGAGCGCCGCGCGCGTGTTCGGTGCGTTCGCGCTCGCGACCGCGATCGGCGTGCCGGCCGGCATCCTGATGGGCGTAAGCCGCATCGCGCGCGGCGTGCTCGATCCGTTGCTGGAGTTCTACCGGCCGCTGCCGCCGCTCGCGTATCTGCCGCTCGTCGTGATCTGGTTCGGCATCGACGAAACCGCGAAGCTCGTCGTGATCTTCCTCGCATGCTTCGCGCCGATCGCGATGGCTGCCCGCGCCGGCGTGCGCGCGGCAACCGTCGAGCAGATCAACGCCGCGTATTCGCTCGGCGGCAGCTTCGCGCAGATCGTGCGCCACGTGGTGCTGCCGGCCGCGCTGCCGGAAATCCTCACGGGGCTGCGGATCGCGATCGGGTTCGGCTGGACGACGCTCGTCGCGGCCGAGATGGTCGCCGCGACGGCCGGGCTCGGGCAGATGGTGCTCAACGCATCGAGCTTCCTGCGCACCGATATCGTCGTGATGGGCATCCTGCTCATCGGCGCGATCGCATGGCTGTTCGATCTCGCGATGCGGTGGGTCGAGCGGCGGGTGGTGCCCTGGAAGGGGCGCGGTTGACGCAGCGCGCAGGGCGCTCAGATGTGCTGGTGCACGACCGTCAGCGGCTGGCCGTACGCGGCGGTGAATTCGGCGATGAACGCATCGCTCAGCAGCCAGTTCTGGAAATTGAAGCCGAGATGGCCGAAGGCCCACGGCGGATCGTAGCGCCATTGCGTGACGGGTTGCCGATGGCCGCACGCGCCGCATACGAGCGGAGCCGCATCGTCACCCTCGAACCAGTCGGAAAACGCGTCACCCCATGCGGCGCCGAGCGCGGTCTGCTCCGCGTTGCACGCCGGGCAGAAAATCTCGAGGCCGTTCCCGCCTGCATCGAAGATGCGGCGTTCCACGTCGACCTCCAGCCAGTTCGGGATGGACGGCGGCAAATTTGCGCGCGCGTCGCAGGCGTTCGCATAAAGCGGGCCGGGTGGGTAACCGGTTCGGTCGATGGCCGTCAGATCGCTCTCCTTGAGCCCCCAGGTCGTGCTCCAGTCGCGATACAGGTCGCCGACGCGCGTCGCCGCGCCGACGATTCCGCGCGCCTGCAGCCACGCGATCATGCGCTGTGCCTCGGCGGGCGCTTCAACGAGCGAAACCACCGGATCGACCAGATAGGTGAAGTTGTCGCTCATCGCACTCACTCCCCCATCGCCACGCCTTCCCGTCGCGGATCCGCCCCGCCGAACCACACCGTCTGCCCCTGCACGTTCAGCCGCTGGATTCCCTGCAGCCCCGAGTTCATCTCGACCACCCGCACGTCGTGCCCGCGGCCCTTCAGCCCGTCGGCGAGCGCATCGGACGCGCGGCCGCGTTCGAGTTGCGTCGGCCCGTTCATCGACCCGAAGTTCGGCAGCGCGATCGCCTGCTGCATCGTCATTCCCCAGTCGAGCACGCCGACCAGCGTCTTCGCGACGTGATTGATGATCGCGGGGCCGCCGGCCGAGCCCACGATCATCGTCACCTGTTTCGTCTTCTTGTCGAACACGAGTTCCGGCGACATCGCCGAGCGCGGCCGCTTGCCGGGCTGCACGCGGTTCGCGACCGGCCGGCCGTTGTCGTTCGACACGAACGAGAAATCGGTGAGCTGGTTGTTGAGCATGAAGCCGCGCACCATCAGCCGCGATCCGAACGCATCCTCGATGCTCGTCGTCATCGACAGCGCCTGGCCGTAGCGGTCGACGATCGCGATGTCGGAGGTCGACGGCAACTCGGGGCTGCGGTCGTCGGCCATCGCGAGCGTCGCGCCCTGCGGCGTGCCGGCCTGCGCGACGCCCATGCTGCTGTCGCCGATCAGGTGCGCGCGCTGCGCGAGATAGGTCTTGTCGGTGAGGCTCGCCCAGCTGCCGCCCGGCAGCGGCACGAAATCGGGATCGGCGACATAACGCGCGCGGTCCGCATAGGCGAGCCGCCCGGCTTCGCTGAACAGGTGCGCGGCGAACGGCGTCGGCTCGTAGCCGACGTCGTTGCGCACCGGCTTCTGCGCGCCGATCTGCTGCCAGTCGGGCATTGCTTCGAGGATGCCGAGCATCTGCGCGATCGCGAGGCCGCCCGACGACGGCGGCGGCATCCCGCACACCACCGAGCGCCGGTAATCCGCGCACAGCGGCGCGCGCACCTTCGCCTTGTAGCGCGCGAGATCCTGGAGCGACAGCAGGCCCGGGTTGGTCGGGTGCCTGCGCACCTTCGTGACGATGTCGCGCGCGATCGCGCCGCTGTAGAACGCGTTCGCGCCGCGGTCGGCGACTTGCCGCAGCACGGTCGCGAGCGCGGGGTTCTTCAGCACCGTGCCGGCCGCCTTCGGCGTGCCGTCCGGGTTGTAGAAATACGCACGCGCAGCCGGGTCGTTCTTCAGGTACTTGTCGTTCGCGATCAGCGTCGCGAGCCGCGGGCTGATCGTGAAGCCGTGCTCGGCGAGCCGGATCGCGGGCTGGAACAGGCGGCGCCACGGCAGCTTGCCGTGTGCGCGGTGCGCGGCGTCGAGCATGCGCAGCACGCCCGGCGTGCCGACCGAGCGCCCGCCGACGACGCCTTCGTAGAAGCTCATCGGCTGGCCGGTCGGCCCGTAGAACAGGCGGTCGGTCGCGGCGGCCGGCGCGGTCTCGCGGCCGTCGTACGCCTGCGTCGCCTTGCCGTCGAAGTACAGCAGGAACGCACCGCCGCCGATTCCCGACGATTGCGGCTCGACGAGCGCGAGCACCATCTGCGTCGCGATGGCCGCGTCGATCGCGGTGCCGCCCGCCTTCAGCATGTCGTAGCCGGCCTGCGTCGCGAGCGGATTCGCGGCCGCGATCATGAAGTGCTGCGAGGTCCAGCCCGGCTTGTCGGTCCAGCCGGACGACAGCTCGGGCGCATGGACGCCGGGCAGCGGCACGGCGGCACCCGATGCGGCGGCGACGGGCACCACCGCGCCCGACGGCGGCGTGGACGGGGACGTGCAGCCGGCGTTGAACGCGACGAGCGCGACGGCGGCGAGCAGCGTCCAGGAGCGCGAATGCGGACGAATCCGATCGAACATTGAACCCTCGGCAGCAGTGAATTCGAAGGAGGCGACGATGCCGGCGCAACGCGGCTGCCCGCCCCGGCGCGCTATTGTCGCCGCGCGGCCGGCGGGTTGTCACCCGACAGGAAACCCTGACGCATCGCGCCGGGCCCGCCCCGGCCGGTCTTTCCGGCCTGTTCGAGGATGAACTCTATGAACGTCGACGTCGCGCGCGTGTGGTGCCGGTTCGGCATGTAGAGCATGTACATGTGCGTGCCGAAGATGCTGAGCCGGTACGCGTCGAGCGACGTGACGACCGTGCCGCGCCGGATGTCGTCCTGCACCACGTAGTCGGGCACGATGCCGACGCCGATCCCGCCGAGGATCGCCTGCCGCAGGAACAGGAAGTTCTCCGAAATCAGCGTGGGCTCGAGCAGCACCTCGTGGCGCTCGTCGCCGAGATACGCGGCGATCCTGAGCTGCCGGCCCATCACCGTCGCGGTGACGACGGGGGAGGCCGACAACGCGCCGAGGCTCGCCGGCATCCCGTGCTCGGCCGCGAATGCGGCCGATGCGCACGCGACGTAGCGCACCGCGCCCATGTCGCGCGCGACGAGGTTCTGCGGCGGCTCGGGCATCACGCGCACCGCGATGTCGATCTCGTCGCGCATCAGGTCTTCCACGCGGTTCTCGAACACGACGTCGAGCACGATGCCCGGATGCAGCCGCTTGAACGCGAGCAGCCAGTCGGACATCACCATCTGCCCGTAGCCGCTCGGCACCGACAGCCGCACGCGGCCTTGCAGGTCCTGGCCGAGCGTCGTCACCGATTCCTGCGCGGCGAGCAGTTCGTTGCGGATGCGCCGCCCGTGCTCGTACAGCTTCAGCCCGATTTCGGTCGGCTCGATGCGCCGCGTCGTGCGCCGCACGAGCTGCTGGCCGATCGAGCGCTCGAGCTGGTTCAGCCGGTAGCTGACGTTCGCGCGGCTCATCTTGAGCCGCTGCGCGGCCTTGCTGAGATTGCCGGCGTCGAGGATCTCGACGAGCAGCGTCAGCGCGTTCAGGTCCATGCGTCGCGTCTCCTGATCCGTCCCGTTTAACGTTCGGAAGCATTCAGTGTCAAGTCAGACTTGACAGCTTGTAAAAGCGGGAGGGAATTGTCAATGAATCTCGATCAATCGAGAATCAGGTCATGCCCGGCGTACGGCCGGATCTTGTCCCGCTTCGTGCGGGACCGGGGCAGGCGCCCCGGCGCCGCTCGCGTGGCCGCGAGCCACGAACCGGCGTCGCCGCGCCTGCCGCCGCGTCAAGGAGACACGATGAACTCACCCGCTTCCCCCACCGGCCCGGCCGGCACCGTCACGCGCGAGCGGCGCGACAAGGTGCTCGTCGTCACGATCGACCATGCGCCCGTCAACGCGCTGTCCGCCGACGTGCGGCGCGGCCTCGCCGATGCGCTCGACGCCGCGCAGGCCGACGACGCGATCCGCGCGGTGCTGATCGTCGGCGCCGGCCGCAACTTCATCGCGGGCGCCGATATCCGCGAATTCGGCAAGCCGCCGGTGCCGCCGTCGCTGCCCGACGTGTGCGAGCGGATCGAATCGGGCACGAAGCCGGTCGTGGTCGCGCTGCATGGCGCGACGCTCGGCGGCGGCCTCGAAGTCGCGCTCGCCGCGCATTACCGGCTCGCGGTGCCCGGCGCGAAGCTCGGGCTGCCCGAAGTCACGCTCGGCCTGCTGCCCGGCGCGGGCGGCACGCAGCGCGCGCCGCGCCTGATCGGCGCGAAGGCCGCGCTCGACCTGATGCTGACGGGCCGCCACGCGAGCGCGGACGAAGCGCTCTCGCTCGGCCTCGTCGACCGCGTCGCACACAGCGACGACACGCTCGCCGAAGGCCTCGCCTACGCGCAGGAGCTCGTGTCGCTCGGCGCACCGGTGCGCCGCACGCGCGACGCGCAGGGGCTGGCCGACCGCGCGGCCGCGCAGGCCGCGATCGACGCGGCGCGCGCCGAGTTGCCGAAGAAGTCGCGTGGCCTTTTCTCGCCCGCGAAGATCGTCGACGCGGTCGAGGCCGCGCTCACGCAGTCGTTCGACGCGGGGATGAAGCTCGAACGCAGCCTGTTCCTGCAGTGCATCGACAGCCCGCAGCGCGCGGGCCTCGTGCATGCGTTCTTCGCGGAGCGTGAAGCGGCGAAGGTGCCCGAGGCACGTCGCGCGAGCGCGCGGCCGGTCGAGCGGATCGGCGTGGTCGGCGGCGGCACGATGGGCGCGGGCATCGCGGTCGCGGCGCTCGATGCCGGGCTGCCGGTGACGATGATCGAACGCGACGAAGCGTCGCTCGCACGCGGCCGCGCGCACGTCGAGAAGGTGTACGACGGCCTCGTCGCGAAAGGGCGGATGACGCCGGCCGCGCACGCCGCGCGGCTCGCGCGTTTCAAGGGCAGCACGTCGTACGACGCGCTCGCGCAGGCCGACGTCGTGATCGAGGCCGTGTTCGAGGACATGGCCGTGAAAAAGGCCGTGTTCGCCGAACTCGCGCGCGCGTGCAAGCCGGGTGCGGTGCTCGCGACCAACACGTCGTATCTCGACATCGACGAGATCGCCGCGAGCATCGACCGGCCGGCCGACGTGATCGGCCTGCATTTCTTCTCGCCGGCCAACGTGATGAAGCTGCTTGAGATCGTCGTGCCGGCGCGCGTGAGCGCCGAAGTGGTCGCGACCGCGTTCGCGCTCGCGAAGCAGCTGAAGAAGACGCCGGTGCGCGCCGGCGTGTGCGACGGCTTCATCGGCAACCGGATCCTCGCCGTCTATCGCACGGCGGCCGACTACCTGATGGAAGACGGCGCGTCGCCGTACCAGATCGATCGCGCGGTGCGCGAATTCGGCTTCCCGATGGGGCCGTTCCAGGTCGTCGACCTCGCCGGCGGCGACATCGGCTGGGCGACCCGCAAGCGCCGCGCGGCGACGCGCGACCCGCGCGCGCGCTACGTGGAGATTTCCGACCGGCTGTGCGAGCGCGGCTGGTTCGGGCAGAAGACGGGCCGCGGCTACTACCTGTATCCGGACGGCGCGCGCGTCGGCACGCCGGACCCGGAAGTCGACGCGATCGTCGCGGAAGAACGCGCGAAAAAGGGCATCGCGCCGCGCACGTTCACCCACGACGAGATCATGCGCCGCTACCTCGCGGCGATGATCAACGAAGGCGCGAACGTCGTGCACGAGAAGATCGCGCTGCGCCCGCTCGACGTCGATGCGGTGTTCCTGTACGGCTACGGCTTCCCGCGTTATCGCGGCGGCCCGATGCATTACGCGGACACGGTCGGCCTCGCGAACGTGCTCGCCGATATCCGCGCGTTCGCGAAGGAAGATCCGCTGTTCTGGAAGCCGTCGCCGCTGCTCGTCGATCTCGTCGCGCGCGGCGCGGATTTCGCGAGCCTGAACCGCCTCGACTGAACGCCAACCGCATTCGCCACGGACTGACGATGGACCTCAATTTCACTCCCGAAGAGGAAGCCTTCCGCACGGAAGTGCAGCGCTTCCTGCAAGCCGAACTGCCCGGGCGCATCGCGCGCAAGGTGAAGGGCGGCCTGCATCTCACGCGCGACGACATGCGCGAATGGCACGCGATACTCAACGCGCGCGGCTGGCTCGCGAGCCACTGGCCGCGCGAGTACGGCGGCCCCGGCTGGAGCGTCGCGCAGAAGTTCCTGTTCGACAACGAGTGCGCGCTCGCGGGTGCGCCGCGCATCGTGCCGTTCGGCGTGAACATGCTCGGCCCCGTGCTGATCAAGTACGGCGACGAAGCGCAGAAGCGCCGCTGGCTGCCGCGCATTCTCGACGGCACCGACTGGTGGTGCCAGGGCTATTCGGAGCCGGGCGCCGGCTCCGATCTCGCGTCGGTGAAGACGAGCGCGGTGCGCGGGCGCGACGCGCAGGGCGAGCACTACATCGTGAACGGCCAGAAGACATGGACCACGCTCGGCCACTACGCGAACATGATCTTCTGCCTCGTGCGCACCGCGACCGACGTGCGCAAGCAGGAAGGCATCAGCTTCCTGCTGATCGACATGAACACGCCGGGCGTCGAGGTCCGCCCGATCATCACGCTCGACGGCGAGCACGAAGTGAACGAGGTGTTCTTCACCGACGTGCGCGTGCCGGCGGAGAACCTCGTCGGCGAAGAGAACCGCGGCTGGACCTACGCGAAATACCTGCTCACGTACGAGCGCACCAACATCGCCGGAATCGGTTTTTCGACGGCCGCGCTCGACCGGCTGCGTGCCGTTGCCGCGAAGGTCATGAAGAACGGCCGGCCGCTCGCGGACGATCCGTTCTTCGCGGCGCGCATCGCGCGTGTCGAGATCGAACTCGAGAACATGCGCACGACCAACCTGCGGGTGCTGGCCGCGGTCGCGGGCGGCGGGGTGCCGGGCGCGGAAAGCTCGATGCTGAAGATCCGCGGCACGCAGATTCGCCAGGAGATCACCGCGCTGATGCGGCGCGCGATGGGACCGTATGCACAGCCGTTCGTCGACGAGGCGCTCGATGCCGACTACGACGGCGAGCCGGTCGGCCCGGACGAAGCCGCGAGCGCCGCGCAGCAGTATTTCAACAACCGGAAGCTGTCGATCTTCGGCGGCTCGAACGAGATCCAGAAGAACATCATCGCGAAGATGATGCTCGGGCTGTAACGAGGAGCGCGACGATGGATTTCCAGCACACAGAAGACCGCCGGATGCTGGCGGACACGTTGAACCGCTTCATCGCCGAACAGTATGCGTTCCCGGTGCGCGATCGCATCGCGCAGTCGGCCGAGGGCTTCGACCGCGCGATGTGGCAGCGCTTTGCGGAACTCGGCACGGTCGGCGCGCTGTTCGCGGAAGCCGACGGCGGTTTCGGCGGCGCGGGCTTCGACATCGCCGTGGTGTTCGAATGCCTCGGGCGCGGGCTCGTCGTCGAGCCGTTCCTCGGCGCGCTGCTCGCGGGCCGCGCGCTGTCGCTCGCCGGCGGCGACGCGCATCGCGAGCGGCTCGCCGCGCTGATCGACGGCAGCGCGAGCGCCGCGTTCGCGCATGACGAGCCGGGCTCGCACTACGAACTGACGACCGTGCGCACGCGCGCCGAACGCTCGGGCGACGGCTGGGTGCTCACGGGCGCGAAGGGTGTCGTTGACCAGGCCGCGCAGGCGGCGTTCTTCGTCGTCAGCGCGCGCGTGTCCGGGCAGGACGACGACGCGGCCGGCATCGGCCTGTTCGTCGTGCCGGCCGACGCAGCGGGCGTGTCGCTGCGCGACTACCGGAAGATCGACGGCGGCCGCGCGGCCGAAGTGCGCTTCGAGCGCGTCGTGCTGCCGGCCGATGCGGCGCTCGGCGCGCACGACGGCGAAGCGGGCGCCGAGTTGCTCGAACGCGTGCTCGGCTACGGGTTGCTCGCGCTGTCGGCGGAAGCGCTCGGCGCGATGGACGTCGCGAAGGAGCACACGCTCGAGTACCTGCGCACGCGCAAGCAGTTCGGGCTGCCGATCGGCAGTTTCCAGGCACTGCAGCACCGGATGGCCGACCTGCTGCTCGAAGTCGAGCAGGCGCGCTCGGCCGTGATCAACGCGGCCGCGCAGCTCGATGCGCCGCGGGTGGTGCGCGAACGCGCGCTGGCCGCGGCGAAATTCAGCATCGGGCGGATCGGCACGCTCGTCGCCGAGGAGAGCATCCAGTTGCACGGCGGGATCGGGATGACGTGGGAGCTGCCGCTGTCGCACTACGCGAAGCGCCTCGTGATGATCGATCACCAGCTCGGCGACGAGGATCACCATCTCGCGCGCTACATCGCGCTGTCGAAACAGTAAAGACGAACGACGCGAATGGAGGAGACAAGGATGACGAACGAATCGCGCGTTTTGCCGCTGGCCGGCGTGAAAGTGCTCGACTTCTCGCGCGTGCTCGCGGGGCCGTGGTGCGCGATGGTGCTCGCCGATTTCGGCGCGGAAGTGATCAAGGTCGAGCATCCGGCGCGCGGCGACGACACGCGCGACTGGGGCTTGAGGATCGGCGACACCGAAACGACCTACTTCAACAGCGTGAACCGCAGCAAGCGCTCGATCTGCCTCGACCTGCAGACTGACGAAGGGCGGCGGCTCGCGCGCGAGCTGGCTGCGCAGGCCGACGTGGTGCTTCACAACTTCAAGTTCGGCGGCGCGGAGAAACTCGGGCTCGGCTACGACGCGCTGGCCGAACTGAACCCGCGCCTCGTGCACTGCGCGATCTCCGGCTACGACCGCTCGGGCGCCGAGGCCGCGCGGCCGGGCTACGACCTCGTCGTGCAGGGCGAGGCCGGGCTGATGGCGCTGAACGGCGAAGCCGGCCAGCCGCCGCTGAAGTTCGGCGTCGCGGCGGTCGACCTGTTCACCGGCATGTATTCGGCGCAGGCGATCCTCGCGGCGCTGTACGAACGTCATGCGACGGGGCGCGGGCGGCGCATCGAGATGGCGCTGTTCGACTGCGGGCTGATGATCACCGCGTACTACGGGCTCGACGCGCTGCTGATGGGCGAGGACCCGCCGCGCTACGGCAACGCGCATCCGTCGATCGTGCCGTACGGCGTGTTCGACGCGGCCGACGGCCCGCTCGTGATCACGGTCGGCAACAACCCGCAGTTCGCGCGCTTTTGCGATGCGATCGAGCGGCCCGACCTCGCCGCGGACGAACGCTACAAGACCAACCTCGGCCGCTCGGAGAATCGTGCCGAGCTGCTGCCCGAGATTCGTGGCGCACTCGCGCGCCGGTCGCGCGCGACTTTGCTCGCGGCGCTGGCCGACGCGGGCATTCCGTGCGGCGAAGTGCTCGGGCTGCACGAAGCGCTGACGTCGGAACGCGCGACGAACGCGGGGCTCGTGACGCGGCAGCCGCATCCGGTCGCGGGCGGCGTCGACGTGCTGGCGCCGCCGTACCGGTTCGACGGCGCGCGGCTGCCGGTGCGCGGTGCGCCGCCGGTGCTCGGCGCGGATACGGAGGCGGTGCTCGGCGGCTGGCTCGGCATGTCGGCGGAGGAGGTCGCGCGGCTGCGCGCGGATCGCGTCGTGTAGATCGCTTTTTTCCGCCACGGCGCGGGCGGGGTAGTCGACGCGCGCCGACCATTCCACACAACACCCTCGCAACGACGAGTTGGTTTGCCCTGCGGGGGCCTGAGTAGGCGCTGAAGCGCCAACTCAGGTCGACCGCGAAGCATGGGACCCGAGTAAGCGCTAAAGCGCCAACTCGGGTCGACAGGAGACACCATGGAGCTTTCCTTCATCGAATCGGTCACGGCGCGCCGCGACTACCAGCAGCTCGTGCGTGCGCGGCGCCGTTTCAGCTTCACGCTGACGGCACTGATGATCGCCACGTACTACGGCTTCATCCTGCTCGTCGCGCTCGCGCCGCACGTGCTCGCGGCACCGCTGTATCGCGGCGCGACGACGACGGTCGGGATCGCCGCGGGCGTCGCGATCATCCTGGTCGCGATCGGGCTGACCGCGTGTTACGTGCTGCGCGCGAACCGTGCGTTCGACCGCCGCGTCGATGCGCTCCTGCAGCGTTCGTGAAGGAGGCCGACATGCGACGTACCTCGATCGCGCTCCGCGCGCTTGCCGTTCCCGCGGCCCTCGTTTCGTCTGCCGCGCATGCGGTATCGGTATCGGTCGCGGGCCCGATGCCCGACAAGGTCGAACTGAACCCGGTCGCGATCGGGATGTTCTTCGCGTTCGTGTTCGCGACGCTCGCGCTCACGCGCTGGGCCGCGCGCCGCACGCGCTCGACACGCGACTTCTACACGGCCGGCGGCGGCATCACCGGGCTGCAGAACGGGCTCGCGATCGCGGGCGACTACATGTCGGCCGCGTCGTTCCTCGGGCTGTCGGGGATGGTGTTCATGTTCGGCTTCGACGGGCTCATCTACTCGATCGGCTTTCTCGTCGGCTGGCCGTTCGTGATGTTCCTGATCGCCGAACCGCTGCGCAATCTCGGCAAGTTCACGTTCGTCGACGTCGTTGCGTACCGCTTCGCACAGCGGCCGATCCGGCTGCTGACGTCCGCGAATTCGCTGACCATCGTCGTGCTGTACCTCGTCGTGCAGATGGTCGGTGCGGGCAAGCTGATCCAGCTGCTGTTCGGGCTGTCGTACGGCACGGCCGAGCTGATCGTCGGCGTGCTGATGGTCGTCTACGTGTTCTTCGGCGGGATGACCGCGACCACCTGGGTGCAGGTGATCAAGGCCGTGCTGCTGCTGTGCGGCGCGACGCTGCTCGTCGTGCTCGCGCTCGCCGAATTCGGCTTCAGCGTCGACGAGATGTTCCGCCGCGCGGTGGCCGTGCATCCGGGCGCGCTGTCGATCATGGGCCCCGGCAAGCTGATCCGCGATCCGGCCAACGCGCTGTCGCTCGGCATCGCGCTGATGTTCGGTACGGCCGGCTTCCCGCACATCCTGATGCGCTTCTTCACGGTGCCGAACGCGAAGGAGGCGCGCAAGTCGGTGCTCTATGCGACCGGCTTCATCGGCTACTTCTACCTGCTGACCTTCGTGATCGGCTTCTCGGCGATCGTGCTGCTCGCGCAGCATCCGGAATTCTTCAAGCTGGGTGCCGACGGGTCGTTCAATCTCACGCACGACCTGCTCGGCGGCTCGAACATGGTCGCGGTGAAGCTTGCGCAGGCGGTTGGCGGGAACTGGTTCTACGGGTTCATCGCGGCGGTCACGTTCGCGACGATCCTCGCGGTGGTCGCCGGGCTGACGCTCGCCGGCGCGACGACGATCTCGCATGATCTTTACGCGCAGATGTGGGCGCGCGGCAAGCCCGACGAGCGCCTCGAGATGCGTATCTCGCGCGCGGCGACGATTGCGTTGTCGGCGGTCGCGATCGGGCTGTCGATTCTGTTCGAGCACGTGAATGTCGCGTTCATGGTCGGCCTCGTCGCGGCGGTGGCCGCGAGCGCGAATTTCCCGGTGCTCGCGATGTCGATCTTCTGGCGCGGGATGACGACGCGCGGCGCGGTGCTCGGCGGCGGCCTCGGCCTCGTGTCGGCGGTCACGCTCACGGTGCTGTCGAAGTCGGTGTGGGTCGACGTGCTGCATCACGCGCACGCGCCGGTGTTCCTCGACAACCCGGCGCTCGTGTCGGTGCCGCTCGCGTTCGTCGGGATCGTCGTCGGTTCGCTCGCGGATCGCGGCGAGCGTTCGCGGCGCGAGCGCGACGCGTTCGCGCAGCAGGAGTTCTACGCGCAGACGGGCTTGCTGGCGGGCGAGGCCGTGCAGCACTGATCCGTGTTTGTGGGCGGCGAAACCCCGCGGATCGAGATCTCTCGGGGTTTCGTTTTTTTTGGGGGGCGGCGCAGAGGTAATCGCCAGTAGAGACGGAATTTGCGACAAAGTGGCCGGGACAGTCTGGCTCGATCGCGGATAGGACCAGGGCAACTCACGAATATGGTGGAGGCTAGGTCGAGGAAAAGCGCAACTTTCGGATTCGTCCAATAGACGGGGATCTCGCAATAGTTGATCGTTGCCGCTGGGCGTTCAGCGAGCAGCTTAACTATGGCTATCCAATCCGACCTGCGCTTTACCTTCACCGCTGGCAACGAGTCGTTCGAAGTGGTGGAGTTCACCCTGCACGAAGGCCTGTCCGAGACCTTCCTGTTGCGGGTGGAATTGGCCAGCACGAATCCCGCCATCGACTTCGGCCAGGTGCTCGATCACAACGGCCTGCTCACGATCTGGCAGGGCGGCTTGCCCGTGCGTTACGTGCACGGCGCGGTGTCGAGTTTTGTGCAAGGAGACACGGGATTTCGACGCACCCGCTATTCGGCCGTGGTCGAGCCGCGCCTGGCACGACTGAAGCTCTCGTCAGACTGGCGCATCTTCCAGACGCTGAGCGTACCCGAGATCGCTACGGCCGTGCTCAAGGCACACAATCAAACGCTGGACTACGAGCAGCGCATCACCGCCGAGCACTTGGCGCGCGAGTATTGCGTGCAGGCCGGCGACACCGACTACGACTTCATCGAGCGTATTTTGCGCGAGGAGGGATTCTTCTACGCATTCCAGCACAAGGCCGACGGGCATCGGTTGATCCACTGCGATCGGCTGTTTATCTTCGGCCGGCAGCAGGGCGAGCCGGTGCTGTATAACCCGACACCGGGCGGCGACCAGCCGCAGCCATGCCTGCGCACCTTCGCCTATACCGAGAACGTACGCACCGCGCGGCAGGTGCAGCGCGACTACACCTTCAAGAGCCCGCGCTTTCCGCACGAGTACCCGCGCGAGGGCACCGACCTCGATCACCAGGGCCGCGGCTACGCGCGCTACAACTATCCGGGCCGCTACAAGCACGAAGCCAGCGGCAAGGCTTTTACGCAGGACCGCCTGCGCGGTCACCGTCGCGATGCGCGTATCGCGCGGGTGAACGGCGATGATGCACGCTTGCAGCCGGGCACCGCGTTCGACCTGATTGGCCACCCGCGCGAGGACATGAACCGCGGCTGGCGTCCGGTCAGCATCGTCCATCACGGCAAGCAATACACCAGCCAGGCGGAGGAGGGCGCTGACGCGCAGCAAGGCACGCACTACCGCTACGAAGCGGTGCTGGTGCCGGACGATGCCGAGTGGCGCGCCGAGCCGCTGCCGCGCCCGCGTATCGACGGTCCGCAGCCGGCGACGGTGGTCGGCCCGGAAGGCGAAGAGATCTACACCGACGCGTACGGCCGGGTGAAGGTGCAGTTCCCGTGGGATCGCGAGGGCAAGTACGACGAGCACAGCTCGTGCTGGATTCAGGTCGCGCAGAACTGGGCCGGCGCGACGTGGGGCCACATGGCGATCCCGCGCATCGGGCAGGAAGTGATCGTGGTCAACCTGGATGGCGATCCGGACCAGCCTCTCATCATCGGGCGGGCGTACAACCGGCTGCAGTTGCCGCCGTACGAACTGCCGCGGCACAAGACGCGGATGACGATCAAAAGCCAGACGCACAAGGGCGAGGGCTACAACGAACTGCGCTTCGAGGACGAGAAGGATCAGGAGGAAATCTACGTCCACGCGCAGAAAGATCAGAACATCCACGTCAACCACGACGAAACCATCTTCGTCGGGCATGACCGCAGCGAGCAGGTCGAGCACGACGAAACCATTGCCATCGGCAATGACCGCAAAGAGACCGTGGGGCGCGACGAGCAGGTCACCATCGGCCAGGATCGCCGCCACGATATCGGGCAGGACGACTTCCTGAGCATCGGCCGAAACCACACCATCCACACGGGCAAGGACCGCACGGAGGAAGTCGGCAACCATCGTCGCGACAAGACCGCAGCCAATCACACGGTCGATATTGGCGGGCATCTGAAACAGCGCGTGGCAGGCCATGCCGAGCTGGAGGCGGGGCAGGCTATCCGGTATCGCACCAAGGTCGTCGAGTTGCAAGCTGGTGAGGTCATCCGCCTGCGCGGCCCCGGCGGCACGATTACGCTGGACGATTGCGGCGTGGAGATCGAAGCCGTCGCCATCCGCGTGAAGGGCCCAATGGTCCAGGATCGTAAGGGTGCAGGGAATGTGCTCTCACTATCTGGAGACTCGGTATTCGGTGATTCGCCGGATGACGCTTTCTACCTGACCTTCTCGGGCGATGCCTAAGCACACGGACATTTATGGCTAACTTCAAATACCCCTTCAAGGACAAGGCCGGAAAGGACGTGGTCGACGCCGATGTCTACTACAGCGCGCTCGGTATGGCCAGCGGCGGTTATTACGTGTTCGGACCGTCGGGCGTACATAGTGGCATTCACTATGAGTCGGCGATGGCCAACCTGCTGTCCCTCGACGAGGGCATTGGCGCCATGACCAAAGGCGAAGTGGTCGCCTATCGGATCAATCGCGAATACCCCACCTCCCCCGGGGCGGCCAATGTGCCGACGACCGCCGAATCCACCTCGGCCGCCTTTAGTACCGGGTTTGTCCTGACTCGGCACACGTTGGAATACCCGACCGGCAATAAGCTCACGTACTTCTGCTTGGCAATGCACTTGCGCTCGTTTGGCGATTACGAACGCATGGGGAGTGTGGTCAAGCGTCCCGCGTACTGGCCGGCCAAGATCTGTCGTGTCAAGGAAACCGCCAAAGAAAAACAAACTGTACCGAAAGGGGCCACCGATCAGCCAGTCATCGGGCTGAGCGTGCGCGCGAAACCTTCGTTTGCCAAAGACTCCCCCGTCCTTGGTTACCTGCCACACGGTGCTCGCTTCACGGTGCTCCAGCGCGACAAACAGTGGGTCAAGATCAAGCTCGTGATCGAGAAAGCGATCGTGCCGCCATCGACTGCGCAGACGGAGGTGCCAGCCGCCGCGCATAACGGATGGGTCTCGACGAGCTGGCTGGAAGCACTAGGTCAGGCGCCGGAGGACTTTGATGTCGTGGTTACGCCAGTGAGCCCGCCGGCGGTCAAAGCTGGCGAACTGTTGGGCCACATGGGTGAGTATCGGCGAGTACAGGATCCGCAGCAGAGCCGCAAGCTGATGCATCACGAGATCATCGTCGGCCCGGAACTGCGCGCATTTCTGGAAAAGAGTCGTGCTGCTGCGGCAAAGGCCACGCCTCAGCAGAAAACGCTGCTGCGGGTGGCGCCAGATGCTCAATTGCATAACCCGGTACTCGCGCCGCCGCAGGCCG
>NZ_ASSI01000023.1:0-700 GCF_000466765.1 Burkholderia sp. AU4i
GCATTCGGCCATCGGGTCCAAGAGCAGGTAGAGATAGTCGGTTTGGGTGCGCTCGCTGCTGGCAAACGCGTGAACGGCGCTCGCTGTCATCTGGCGCGCTCCAGGCAATCGGCCTGTTGACCTTCCAGAATCTGGCTACCCAGCGATAGATTGTTTCCATCTCCGCCCCCCTGCTGGGTCATCGGCCCCTTCACACGGATTGCCACGGCATCCAGCGTGATGCCGCTGCTGTCAATGCGCACGGTACCACCCGGCCCCTTGACGACAACGGCTTCGGCTGCGTGCATTTCGTACACTTTGGTGCGATGCCGAATGGCTTGCCCCGCCTCCAGGTCGGCACGCCCCTGCACGCGCTGTTCATAGTGCCCGCCGATATCAACCGTATGATTGGCTGCGGTCTTGTCACGCCGGTGGTTACCCACCTCTTCGGCGTGGTCCTTGCCCGTCGTGATGGTGTGGTTGCGACCGATCGTCAGAAAACCGTCCTCTCCAATGTCATGTCGGCGATCCTGACCAATCGTGACTTGTTCGTCGCGGCCGACTGTCTCCTTGCGGTCGTTACCGATGGCGATGGTTTCGTCGTGTTCCACCTGCTCGCTGCGATCGTTGCCGACGAACGTGGTTTCGTCGTGATTGACGTGGATGTTCTGGTCCTTCTGCGCGTGGACATAGATTTCTTCCTGATCCTTCTCGTCCTCGA
>NZ_ASSI01000024.1:0-35422 GCF_000466765.1 Burkholderia sp. AU4i
CGGCGAGCGCGGCGGTATCGGCGGCCGTCAGCGCGAACGCGGCGCGCGGCAGCCCGCCCGCGAGGGCGGCGCACGCGACGATCGCGACGGCGGCTCGGCGAAAGCGTGTAGGCATCGGGAAATCCTGTCGGGCGTGGAAGGCGGATGCGGGCGGCGATGCGCGGGCGCTTGCGGTGCGTCGGCAAGCGCGCCCGGTACAGCGGCGCCTGCAAGCGGGCGGAGCATCGCGCCGGTGCGCGACGCCCCGCGTCGCGTCAGGCGAGCGCCGTGCGCTGCCGGCGCAGGAACGCCGGGATCGACGTGACGATGTCCGGCTTGCCCTGGTTACCCGCGATGTACGGGCTCCACGGTTGCGCGCGCACGGCCGTCTTCGTCTTCCACACGACGTTGAACTGCCCGTCGCCGCGGATCTCGCCGATCATCACCGGCTTGTGCAGGTGATGGTTGCCGTCCATCGCGAGCGTGAAGCCCGACGGCGCGGCAACCGTCTGGCCGATCATCGCGACACGCACCTTGTCGACGTCGGTGCTCTTCGCCTTCTCGACGGCCTGCTTCCACATGTGGATGCCCACATAGGTCGCCTCCATCGGGTCGTTGGTCACGCGCTTCGCGCCGCCCGGCAGGTTGTTCGCCTTCACCCATGCGGCGAACTGGTCCTTGAACTTCGTGTTGGTCGGGTTCTTCACCGACATGAAGTAATTCCACGCGGCGAGGTGGCCGACGAGCGGCTTCGTGTCGATCCCGCGCAGTTCCTCCTCGCCGACCGAGAACGCGACGACCGGCACGTCGGTCGCCTTGATCCCCTGGTTGCCGAGCTCCTTGTAGAACGGCACGTTCGAGTCGCCGTTGATCGTCGAGATCACGGTCGTCTTGCCGCCCTGCGAGAAGTTCTTGATGTTCGCGACGATGGTCTGGTAATCGCTGTGGCCGAACGGCGTGTAGACCTCCTGAATGTCGGCGTCCTTCACGCCCTTCGATTTCAGGAACGCGCGCAGGATCTTGTTGGTCGTGCGCGGATACACGTAGTCGGTGCCGAGCAGGAAGAAGCGCTTCGCGCTGCCGCCTTCCGCGCCCATCAGGTACTCGACGGCCGGGATCGCCTGCTGGTTCGGCGCCGCGCCCGTATAGAACACGTTGCGCGACATTTCCTCGCCTTCGTACTGCACCGGGTAGTAGAGCAGCCCGTTCAGCTCCTCGAACACCGGCAGCACCGACTTGCGCGACACCGACGTCCAGCAGCCGAACACGCACGCGACCTTGTCCTGCGTGAGCAGCTGGCGCGCCTTCTCGGCGAACAGCGGCCAGTTCGACGCGGGATCGACCACCACGGGCTCGAGCTTGCGGCCCATCACGCCGCCGCTCTTGTTGATGTCGGCGATCGTCATCAGCGCGGTGTCCTTCAGCGACGTCTCCGAGATCGCCATCGTGCCCGACAGCGAGTGCAGGATGCCGACCTTGATCGGGCCGGTGCCCGCATCGGCCGCGTGCGCGAACGGGCTCTTGCCCGCGAGCGCAAGCGCGCCGGCCATCGAACCGAACTTCAACAGACTGCGACGTTTCATCGGGTTCCCCTTGACGTGTTGGATATGCGTGCGCCTTGACGGCGTCGGCCAACAGATAACGCAAGGCATGTGCCAGTCGTGCGGATGCACGCCCGGCGTGCCTGCGCGGGGCAGGGTGGGGCGCCGGGACGGGGCACATGACGCGTCGTGCAGCATGCGCGGTCCGTCGCGGTGCAGGGTCGCGGGCGGAAATGGTGCACGGTCGGGGTTCCCCGTTCCGGTGCCTGCGTGCGGTGCGGGAACGGTCGTGCACCATGACTTCACGCCAAGCGGGGTGGGGCGGCGCGGGACCGTCGCAGGTCAGACGACGCCGAGACGAACCGGAGCGGGAAAGAAAAACGGGCGCGCCATGCGCGCCCGTTCGGCGGGTCGGTATGACCGGCGGCGATGTGCCGGCCGGTGCGGCGGCGCGCGATGCGCCACCGGCGGGATCAGTAGCGCGGGACGGACGGATCGACGTCGCGCGACCACGCGTCGATCCCGCCTTGCAGGTTGTACAGCTTCGTGAAGCCGCGCGACTCGAGGAACATCGCGACCTGCGCGCTGCGCATCCCGTGATGGCACACGCAGACGATTTCCGCTTCGTCGTCGAGCTCTTCGCTGCGCGCGGGAATCTGCTGCATCGGGATCGACACGCTGCCGGCGATGTGCGCGGTCGCGATTTCCCACGGTTCGCGCACGTCGAGCACGACCGGCGCGGGGCGCGCCTTGTCGCCGAGCCATTCCGCGAGCATCGCGGCGGTCAGGATCTGCATGGAGGCTCCGCTGCTCAGAACTTGAAGCGCGACGGCTCGATCGCGTTGACGAGGTGGTCGATGTAGGTTTCGAACACGTCGGCGACGCGGTACTGCTTGTCGTCGATGCGCGTGATGATCTGCGCCTTCATCACCGGACGGCCGCCGACGAATGCCGACAGGCGGCCGCCGACCTTCAGCTGCTCGAGCATTTCCTGCGGCACGACGGGCAGGCCGCCCGCGACGCAGATCACGTCGTACGGCGCCTTGCCGGCCCAGCCGCGCGAACCGTCGCCGAGGACGACTTCCGCGTTGGTCACGCCGTCGTTGCGCAGGTTGTCTTCCGCGAACTTCGCGATGGCCGGATCGATCTCGACGGCCGTCACGTGCCGGGCGCGATGCGCGAACAGCGCGGCCAGGTAGCCCGAACCGGCGCCGATCACGAGCACGTTCTCGTGCTTCTTGACGGCCAGCTCCTGCAGCACGCGCGCTTCGACGCGCGGGAACAGCATCTTGCTGGTGCCGCCCGGCAGCGGCAGTTCGAGGTCGGCGAACGCGAGATCGCGGTATTCGGCCGGAACGTAGTTTTCACGCTTGACGATCGACAGCAGGCCCAGGACGTCGAGATCCAGCACGTCCCACGGCCGGATCTGTTGTTCGATCATGTTGAAACGCGCGTTTTCGATATTCATGGTGTGGTCACGCAGCCTGGTCGGCCATCAGCGGGGATAGAGAAACTTCGTGATTGTACCAAACGGGGCGGCTGCAAAGCCTTCAGGCGGCCTGCAACAGACCTTTACCCCTTGCTCTTCCTGATCTGCGCCTCGAAGGCGAGGTCGAGCTTGCTCGCCTTGCGCGGCTTTTTGGGGCCGAATTCGTCGACGAACTTGACGAACTCGTCGAGCGGCAGCGGCTCGCAGCGCTTCTCGGCGGTGCCGCCGGAGCGGTCGACGAGATAGAACAGGCCGCCCGCCATTGCGACGGCCGCGAAATGCGGGTTGCCGGAGCGGGTCTTCAGGCGTTCGACCGCGTGGGTCGCTTTGGTGGTGCGCATCGTGCGGATTCTGGCGGGGCGTAAGCCCCACACTGTATCAAACCGGCCGCCCGCATGCGCCCGGCCGGCGCCCGGCCGACCCTAGACCGTGCGTGAATACCGCTGCTGCTGCGTTTGCCCGAGGTACGCGTCGAACGCCATCGCGATGTTGCGCACGACCATCCGGCCGGCCGGATGGATCGTCAGGCGGTCGCCCGCGATCGTCAGCAGCCCGTCGCGCTCGAACGGGCGCAGCGCGTCGAGTTCGCGCGCGAAATGATCGGCGAAGCGGATGCCGTGTGCGGCCTCGACATGCGAGAACGGCAGTTCGAGGTTGCACATCAGCTGCGTGATCACGTCGCGGCGCAGCCGGTCGTCGGGCGTGAGCCGTACGCCGCGCGCGATCGGCAGCCGGCCCGCGTCGAGCGCGGCGCCGTAGGCGGGCAGGTCCTTCGCGTTCTGCGCGTAGACGTCGCCGACCTTGCCGATCGACGACACGCCGAAACCGACGAGGTCGGTATCCGCGCGCGTGCTGTAGCCCTGGAAATTGCGTTGCAGCGTGCCGTTGCGCTGCGCGCGCACGAGTTCGTCGGACGGCCGCGCGAAGTGGTCCATCCCGATGTACACGTAGCCGGCCGACGTCAGCATGTCGATCGCGAGGCCGAGCAGCGCGATGCGCGTTTCCGGCGGCGGCAGCGTCGCATCGTCGATCTGCCGCTGCATCTTGAACAGGTGCGGCATGTGCGCGTAGCCGAACACCGACAGCCGGTCGGGCGCGAGTTCGATGATCGTTTCCAGCGTGCGCGCGAAGACGGCAACGGTCTGGTGCGGCAGCCCGTAGATCAGGTCGACGCTCACCGAATGAAACCCCGTCGTGCGCGCGGCGGAGAGCAGGTCGGCCGTCATCGCGCGCGGCTGGACACGGTTGATCGCCTGTTGCACGGCCGGGTCGAAATCCTGCACGCCGAGGCTCAGCCGGTTGAAGCCGATATTGCGCAGGTGGACGAGCGTGGCGGGCGTGACCGTGCGCGGATCGATCTCGATCGAGAATTCGGCGTCGGCATCCGGCGCGAGCGCGAAGTGCTCGCGCGTGGCCGCCATCAGCTCGGCCGTTTCGTCGTCGGACAGGAAGGTGGGCGTGCCGCCGCCCCAGTGCAACTGCGTGACCGGGCGTGCGGGATCGAACAGCGCGGCCTGCAGCGCCATCTCGCGCTTGAGCTGCTCGAGATACGGGCGCGCGCGGCGGCGGTTGTTGGTCGCGATCTTGTTGCAGCCGCAGTAGAAGCATGCGGTGTTGCAGAACGGGATGTGGAAGTACAGCGACAGCTCGCTCGACGAGGCGCCGGGGTCGCTCGCCGCGCGGAGGTAGTCGGCCGGGTCGAAATCGTCGCGGAACTGCAGCGCGGTGGGGTACGACGTATAGCGCGGCCCGTTCGCGCCGTATTTCGCGAGCAAATCGGGACGGAACATTGAGTCGGCAGAACCGGAACGCATGATGGTCTCGCGCTTTTTAGATGCTTTCGAGTATATAAACGCGCGATTGAGCTGCATTGTGTAATAACGTCGCAGCCGGCGATGGCACAATGCGGGGTGGGGCTGCCGGCACCGCGTCCGGTTGCCGCACCGTTTTTTGTTGTTCGTTCGAGAGAGCCGAGTGTCCGTCGAAATGCCTGTCCGCCCGGCGCCTGCCGATGTCCCGCCGCCGCATGCGTGCCGCGAGGGCTGCGGCGCGTGCTGCATCGCGCCGTCGATTTCCAGCCCGATTCCGGGCATGCCCGACGGCAAGCCGGCCGGCGTGCGCTGCGTGCAGCTCGGCGACGACCTGCGCTGCCGGATCTTCGGCCGCCCCGAGCGGCCCGCGTGCTGTTCCGGGCTGCAGCCTGCCGCGGACATGTGCGGCGCGTCGCGCGACGACGCGCTCGCGTGGCTCACGCGTCTCGAAGCCGCGACGCGGCCGTCGCAACCAGGAGAGTGTTCAGCATGACCGCACCTTGCGCGCCCGGCCGGCGCCGTTTCCTCGCCGCAACCGTCGGCGCCATCGGCGTGACGCTGTCGCTCGCCGCTTGCGCGTCGACCTTCCCGTTCATCCCCGATCACTACACGTTCTCGCGCGGCGACGTGCAGAAGGCCGTCGCCCGCAAGTTCCCGTACCAGAAGACGGTCGCGCAGGTCGTCGACGTGTCGCTCGCGAACCCGGCCGTCAACCTGCTGCCCGACCAGAACCGCGTCGCCGTGCAGCTCGACGCGCATTTCGCGAGCCCGTTCCTGCGCGCGCCCGTCAGCGGCAAGTTCACCGTGTCGGGCCAGCTTGCTTACGACGCACCGAGCCGTTCGGTGGTGCTGAAGTCGCCGGCCGTCGACAGCCTCGCGCTCGACGGCGACGCGCAGATGTACGCGCAACAGGTCGGCGCGGCCGCGGGCCTGCTCGCGACGCAGTTGCTGACCAACTATCCGATCTACACGTTCAAGCCCGAACAGCTGCAATTTGCCGGGGTGAACTACGAACCCGGTACAATTACGATTCTTACAAACGGCATACGCGTGGCGATCGTCGAAAAGTGACGACGAACCGCGCCCGGCCGGAGGGGGGCCGCGCGTGGAAGAGTGGCCCATTCATTCGACCATTTCGGAGTTGGGCCACGGATGGACTGGATCCTGATCTGCAAGGCTTTGATCCTCGGCGTCGTCGAGGGGCTGACGGAATTCCTGCCGGTGTCGAGCACCGGTCACCTGATCGTCGCGGGCAGCTTCCTGAATTTCAACGATTCGCACGCGAAGACTTTCGACGTCGTGATCCAGTTCGGGGCGATTCTCGCGGTCTGCTGGGAATACCGGCAACGGATCGCGTCCATCGTATCCGGGCTGCCCAGCCGGCCCGATGCGCGGCGCTTCACGCTGAACGTCGTGATCGCGACGATTCCCGCGATCGCACTCGGCCTCCTGCTCGAGAAGAAGATCAAGGCGGTGCTGTTCTCGCCGGTACCCGTCGCGTTCGCGCTCGTCGTGGGCGGGGCGATCATCCTGTGGGCCGAGGCGCGGCAGCGCGAACGCAGCGAGCCGCCGCGCGTGGTGTCGGTCGACGCGCTGACCCCGCTCGATGCGCTCAAGGTCGGCATCGCGCAGTGCTTCGCGCTGATTCCCGGCATGTCGCGCTCGGGCTCGACGATCATCGGCGGGATGCTGTTCGGTCTCGACCGGCGCGTCGCCACCGAATTCTCGTTCTTCCTCGCGATTCCGATCATCTTCGGCGCGACACTCTATGAAACCGTCAAGGACTGGCAGGCGTTCACCGTCGATTCGCTCGGCCTGTTCGCGCTTGGCCTCGTCGCCGCGTTCGTCAGTGCGTTCGTGTGCGTGCGCTGGCTGCTGCGCTACGTCGCGACGCACGATTTCACGGTGTTCGCGTGGTACCGGATCGCGTTCGGGCTGTTCGTGCTGCTGGTCGGGTACAGCGGCTGGCTGAACTGGGCGTGACGCGGCACGGAGGCGGGCGCGCCTCCAATGAGAAAAGCCCGATCGGCAGATAACCGATCGGGCTTTTTTTATCCGGATCCGGGCGGCCTGCGCCGCCGCAGCGGGAAGGCTCAGCCGGCGCGCTTGCGGAACACCAGGTCCCACACGCCGTGGCCGAGGCGCAGCCCGCGCCGTTCGAACTTCGTGACCGGGCGGTAGTCGGGGCGCGGGGCGTAGTCGGCGGCGGTGTTTTCGAGCGTCGGTTCCGCGCCGAGCACTTCCAGCATCTGCTCGGCGTAGTTCTGCCAGTCGGTCGCGCAGTGAATGTATGCGCCGGGCTTCAGGCGCGACGCGAGATGCGCGACGAGCGGCGGCTGGATCAGCCGGCGCTTGTGGTGGCGCGCCTTGTGCCACGGGTCGGGGAAGAAGATGTGCACGCCGTCGAGACTTTCCGGCGCAAGCATGTGCTCGAGCACCTCGACCGCGTCGTGCTGGATGATGCGGATGTTCGGCAAATCCTGCTCGCCGATCAGCTTCAGCAGCGCGCCGACGCCCGGCTCGTGCACTTCGACGCCGAGGAAGTCGTCGCCGGGGCGGTTCGCGGCGATTTCCGCCGTCGATGCGCCCATCCCGAAGCCGATCTCGAGGATGCGCGGCGCGCTGCGGCCGAACACCGCATTCCAGTCGGGCAGCTCCGGCGCATACGGCACCACGAAGCGCGGGCCGAGTTCGTCGAGCGCGCGGCGCTGGCCGGTCGACACGCGGCCGGCGCGCGTCACGAAGCTGCGGATGCGGCGGTGGTGCAGCGGATTGACGGCGTCGGCGCCTTCGGCGGCTTCGTCGGGAATGGCGTCGTCGTGCGGCGGCAGGCCGGCTTCGTTCGGATCGTCGTGCATCATCGGTACAGAGAAAGGCTCGGTTGCGGGCGAGGGCCCGTTGCGCGCAGCAGTGCGCCGGGTGAACCGGCACATGGTACAAAAAAGCCGCCTTCGACGAGGCGGCTTTTGCGCAGGCTGCGATGCAGCCGGAAAGTGGAGCGGGCGATGGGAATCGAACCCACGTCATCAGCTTGGGAAGCTGAGGTAATGGCCATTATACGACGCCCGCAGAACGCGTGATTCTACAGGGGTTTGGGTGGGGATGGCAAGCGGGAGGTTCGGGTCGCTGGTATCGAAACTGGCATGGCTCGGCGGCGAAACAGTGGCGTCGCTGGCGGGTATTTGCATTCGCTGCAAGATGCAACGATGACCAGGGCCGGCTGCTCGGACTGGTTTCCGCCCTCGCCATTTGCGCCTCAGCAAGCGCAGCCCTACTGCAATGCTCCTCCAGTGGTAGGATCGCCGGAAAAAACGGGGAATGCGATGAAACACGACAAATGGCTAATTGCGCTGCTAACGCTCGCTGCCGTAGCCGGTACGAGTGTGTATTGTCACTATCCAGCCACGGACGCCGCAAGTGCGGCTGCTTGGGTGCAGGCCGCGGGGTCAATCGGTGCGATCCTCATCGCAATCTGGGTTGCTAACAAGCAATATCGAGATACCCGAGAGGCTGAGGTGCGGCATGCGGCCGACGACGCCCGGAAAGAGTTGGCGGAGACACTGGCTTTCGTGCAGGCGATAAGAGAAGAGATTAATGCAATTTGGGAAGGCTACAACGTAGGCGTTCGCCAGCAGCTACTGGCTGTACCGGAGGGCGGATTCTTCGACGTAATATTTCCGGTCACCACGGAAGCATTCACGGTGTATAACCGAGCGTCCTCGCAGGTTGGTAAGATCGCGGATGAAGAACTGAGACGCTTGATTATCGTGACCTACGCTAAGGCCAAGGGGCTGATCTACTCTTTTCAGTTAAATAATCATCTTGTAACGGACTTGATGAATTTTGATGTGTCTTATCATGGTCAAGACCGGGACGCACGCATTCGCCGGAAGCACGCCATACTTGTTCAATACGCTGAACAATTGAAGAATCGCGATAGGCTGGTGCACGAATCGATGATTGCTTTGTTGCAACGGGGTGATGAGTGGCTACGTTCCGAACGGTAATCAACGTCGTTTAGACGATCAAGTCTTTAGTTGAGCTCTTTGCTGTGCCGACTGCGGAACTGCCAAGAGAAGTCGGTGCATGAGCGATACTCAACACTACGGCGATTTTGTTTCCCAGTCCCCTTGCTCGGATGTGATCAACACGTGGTTGGCGGATGTATCACGATGCGAAGTGGCTGTTTTTGCCGAGGGGGAATCACGTTCACGGGTGTCGGGCTGAAATCGCGGTGATTGGTGGGGCAGTACACCGGCGAGATGTTCACGGGAAACCAACTCCTTGGACGTGAAGCAGGCTGCGGATCCAAATCGTCAAGATTCAGGATTATTTCGTCAGCGTTGAGCGGCACCATCGGCTCACTGCCAGGTGGCAGGTGAACCGAGGAGGAATCCAGCATGGAAAAGCACGATCTCGACAACCACGCCGATCAACTGAACCCGAACAACGACGCCTATTGGCAGTCTCGTGGCGAGGACGAGCGGCCGGACGACTGGGAAGAACGCTTGGCTGATGAGTAAAAAAAGTTAGGCGCTCTGACCCGATGCACCCACCGTCGCGGCTTCCATCAAGTGTTGGCGGTGGGCCAGGTAGTCGTCTCGGTCGAGGAGCAGGACGCTGCGGTGCTGTCCTCGCTTCTTCCAAGTGACGCAGCACGTCTCAAGCATGATGGCTGCGAAATACAGCGGCATGGGAATCGGAGGGGGATGCTGCTGGCGTTTTGGCGTGCAGCATGCCTCCAACCAAAATCGCGCGAAGTCTGCAGCGGTCATTGCCTTCTGCCCAGATCTCCACTGTGCCAAAAGGCCAGCGGACACGGAAGTGGTCCAGCACGCCACCTCCTTCCAGGACGGTCGTTTGCGCGGCCACTGGCCATTACGCCAGCGGTAGATCAGGCGAACACTGAAGTCCAGCAGCAGCGCTACTGGCAATTCGACCAAACCGCGCCGGCTTGGTCGGCCCGTCTCGACGGCGGCACGAGGGGACAGGCGCGGAAACAATCGGGTTACCACCGAGCCATCGATGGAATCTGACCAGACCGGGCCGAGGTATCTCTGCATGCAGATATCAAAGATCGCTAGCAGGGAGATTAAGCAATGTACGCCGATCAGAGCGATGAGGGGTGTTGCCTCCTCCCACGATGAGGTCTGGGCGAGTTCCGCAAGCGCTTGTCGCTCAGAATAATCTGCCACGAGTTGGCCTTCCGCACGGTCAAAGTGCTCAGCGTCGAAGACGGAACAATCACGTAATATCCGCCCAATTTGGACAGGCGGCAAACCGTTGCGATACGCATGTTCCAGATTCCAGATCAGTCTGTCGATCTCGATGGCATGAGAGATGGCCTCTTCGCCGCCGCCAAATCCGTAAAAGACAGCATAAGTAAAATCGGCGTAGGCGGTCGGAAAGTCTGAGCGAAGGCTGGGGAACCCGGCCTCGAACTCCGCAATTTCCTCGGGTTTCCATTGCTTGCGGCGGAGCTGCGATCGCATATTTGCGATGCGACGTTGCATCGCGCGATCGAGGGTGGACTGACGCTGCACCCCTAGCCGCAGCTGCGATCTCGATAGTCCCGTGGTGTGCTGGATAAAGGATGCCCCGGACATATTGTGAGCACGGGCAAGCACCTTTAGATATGCTTGGCATAGCACATCCGCAGGCGTCATTCCGGCGAAGTATTGACGTACCTCAGCGATCGATTTCGGCTCTTTAAGCTTTCTATGCAGGATCCGCAACGGTGGGTTAAGTGAGGGACTGGTCTTCATTGCGTTCGCGTGTCGACATGCTCGAATGGGACTACACGTTTATGATAAACAGATTGGAGATCGTGCGGCCGCCAGTTCTGACATTTTCGCGAACCGTCCGTAGTTGAAAGCTGTCCGCGCGTTGCGCTGATTGTGGAGGTGCCGAGATAGTCGTCGTATGGACGACATTCAACGCCGCGACGATTTCCCACCGCTGACCATCGAGCAGATTCGCGAACTGGCTATGGCAGTTCGCGAAGATTCCGACAGCGATCTTTCTCGAGCAGATTTCACCGAAAATTTGTTGATGCTCCTCGAAGATATCCCAGGATTCGAGATGGATCAGGTGAGTGCGAGGCTCATCGAATCCACGTGGGCGATATACACCAGCAGTTGGCGCAAATTCTGAACCTTCTATTCGCGTTCCAGTTCAGCGACCTTTCCATAGAGTGTTTCTCGATGCGCGGAAGCGTCTTCCGAGAAGTGAAGGCGCCGATGGCAGTTGGGGCAAACGGCAACCGCATTCGTCACCGTATCTGATCCGCCGTCCGCCAGCTTTCGGAGATGATGGACTTCGAGAAATGGGAAGCCGTCAGCGCCGATAAACGGAGCCGGCTGGTCACACGCCTCGCAAGTTGCCTCCGCCCGGTCAAGCACCCAAGCCTTGACCTGCGGATTCCGGACGAAGCTGGTAGTTGTCGAATTGGTCCTCTCGGGCGTCTTGCTTCCATCCGGGCGTTCTTTCAGCGTCCTGCGGAGCTTGGCTACGACCACAGTCTCGGCAGCCCGGGGTGATTCCTGTCGGCCCTCCAATTCGCCGATGAGCGCTTCCATCTGCCCTGCGACCTTCACCCCGACATTCTTTGCGGGTGGCAGTCCTTTGATCCAGTCTCGCCCCATGAGTGCCAGGACGTAGGAGATGTTCTGCATCCGGTACTCGCAAGATTTTTCTGTTCGACCGATCTGGGCAGCGAGATCTCGATAGACCTGCCTTTTCACAACTGGTTGACCTTCGCGGAACCGACGTGCCATGTCGAGATACGCGGCGGCTGAGGCCCGCAACTCTGCTTCGGTCCAATCAGATTCAAGTTTGCTTTCCAGTAGGTTGTCCAGGCTGGCAGCCGACTCAGGAGTTAGCTCTCGAACAGCGCGCATTGCCTGGCCGTTCACGGTGCCATCCTCGTTGAGGGCGATCGCCTTTTCCTTACCGGTTGACGTGAGAAACCGCAGTGAGGTGGTCAAATCATCTGGTACTGGCCGGATCAGCAGGGGAGTTGATGACCCCTTCTCCGCAATCAGATATTCAGGCGCATCCCAGGTAGCTGAAGCAGGCTTACCTTGTTCGGCCGTGACGATCACCTCTTTTGCGGTAAATGCCCCGAGCAAACGTAGCTGTCCCTTCAAGATGTTTGTTACGTAGACGCGGCTGCCGTTCTCGATTTTTCCTTTGTACCCCGATCCGCCAGCGGCTCGAATAGGGTTGCCTTCGCCGATGCCGATCCAACCATCTGGGGTCCAGTAGATCGTAAATGCTTTTGTCAATTTGTTTTTTCGTTCGATGCACGTGTCGGACTGGTTCAAGTCCACTAGACGATCGAGATTTTAGCGGGATCTTTGCGATGACACTGCGGAACTGCCGGGAAGGTCGGTGCATGGGCGACTTCCGACACCACGACGATTTCGTTTCCAAGTCCTCTGGCTCGGACGTGGTCAACACATGGTTGGCTGATGTATCACGATGCGAAGGGGCTGGCTTTGCCGAAGGAGCACGTTCATGGACGTCGGACTGAAATCAAAGCGATTGGTGGGGTAGTACACCGGCGACATGTTCGCGGGAAGCCAACTCCATGTGCGCGAAGCAGGTCAAGGTTGTTTGGGTGGCTGGCAAACGGCTTTGCATTCCCGACGGCGGCCCGTCCCGATGCGCCAGTGCATGAGCGGGCCGACCGCATCGTCAGGCGGCACCGCAACGCCAACACCGAACGAAAAGCGGCGGTCGTGTGCTTCCCCGCAGGCCGGTGTCGAAAATAGACGAGTCGGTGTCGGAAGCATGCAAGTCCCGACCACGCTTTCGCACTAACGTGACAAGCCTCTTACACGAACGTTAGTCTGGAGCTGACATGTCCGATTTCATCACCGTTTTGCGCGAAACCTGCCCGACGCCGGTCCTTGACGCGACCAAGTGGAAGCGTATCGGCGGCGATCCGCACACCGTGAACCTCAACGCGTACCTCTCCAAGGACGGCAGCAAGATCATGGGTACCTGGATCTGCACGCCGGGCAAGTTCGAGGTGAACTACGAGAAATGGGAGTACTGCCACTTCCTCGATGGCTACTGCATCATCACACCGGAAGGCGAGGAGTCGGTGCACCTGAAAGCCGGCGACGTGTTCGTGATCGAACCCGGCATGAAAGGGACCTGGGAAGTGGTGGAGACGGTGCGCAAGTACTTCGTCTTCGCCTGAGCGCGCCGGTAGATTCGAGCCACGCATACCGTCGTCGTCCGGATACCTTCGAGATTCGCGCCCTCCGGGCGACGGCACGTTTTCGCGCGACTGCGTGGCCGATGCGGTGTGCGCCGTCAAATCGCCAGCCCCGGCGATGCGTTCAACCGCGTGCTCGTTCAAGCCGGCACACACTGGCGCATTCCGTCCAGGCGGTGCGCCGGCCGATTCGAAAAGGCGATCGCCGCGCCGGCCTGCGCGTCATCGCCCAAACCCCTATGATGCAGCGATCCGCCCACCGTTCCGGTCGCATCGCGTACGTCGTTCGCTTGCGCCGGTCGCCACTCCCGGAACCCCGACCATGCGTATCACCGACATCCGCGAACGCACGATTCCCGTCTCCCGCTATGCCGACCCGGCCATTCCATCCGGCGGCCTGACGACGAGTGTCGTCGCGCTCACCACCGACGTCGTGCGTGACGGCCGCCCCGTGACGGGCTACGGCTACGCATCGGTCGGCCGCTTCGCGCAGGGCGGCCTGATCCGCGAACGATTCGCGCCGCGCCTGCTGGCCGCCGCCGACGCGCTCGCCGACGAAGCCGGCACGAACCTCGACCCGTTCCGCGCGTGGCACGCGATGATGGCCGGCGAAAAGCCCGGCGGACACGGCGAACGCTGCGTGGCGATCGGCGCGCTCGACATGGCGATCTGGGACGCCGCCGCGAAAATCGCCGACCTGCCGCTCAATCGCTTTCTGGCCGACCGGCTTGGACGCACGGCGGCACCGCGCGTGCGTGTGTACGCGGGCGGTGGTTATCGTTATCCGCACGACGATCTCGCGCGTCTGTCGGACGAGATGCGCCGCATTGCCGACCTTGGCTACACGCACGCGAAGATCAAGATCGGTGGCGCGGACGTCGCTCAGGACAGCAGGCGCATCGAAGCGGCCGCCACGCAGTTGGCGGACAGTTCGCATCTCGCGGTCGACGCGATGAACACGTACGACGCGACGACCGTCGATATTGCCGTCGCGATGCTCGAGCCGTTCGGCCTCTGGTGGTTCGAGGACATCTGCGATCCGCTCGACTTGCCGCTCCAGGCGGACGTCGCCACGCGCTACGCGCCGCCGATCGCGGCCGGCGAAGCGCTGTTCTCGCTCGCGGAAGCGAAGCTGCTCGACCGCTACGGCGGCCTGCGTCCCGACCGCGACGTGCTCGTGTTCGACCCCGTGCATTGCTACGGGCTGCCGGGATACCTGCAGATCGTCGAGCACTTCGCATCGCGCGGCTGGCGGCGCGACGCGTTCTGGCCACATGGCGGCCACCTGTTCTCGCTGCACGTCGTCGCTGCGCTCGGGCTCGGCGGTGCGGAAGTCAATCCGTTCGCGTTCGATCCGTTCAGCGGGCTCGCCGATGGCGCAACCGTCGACGCAGGTTATGCGCGCACGCCGCAGGCACCGGGCATCGGTTTCGAGCGGCATGCCGGCGCGCATCGCGCGTTTCGCGCGGTATCGGGCCGCTGACACCCAAAGCGCTAAAGCGCGTCGATCGCGAAACGCATCGCGAAGCCGAGCATCATCGCCGCGACGAACAAATCGAGCACGCGCCACGCCAGCGTACGGGCAAACCACGCGCGGCACGCGCGTGCGCCATAGGCGAGCATCAGGAACCACGCGAGCGAAGCCGCCATCGCGCCGAACGCGAACGGCGCGCGTTCGGTGGGCGCGTGACTCACGATCACGGTGCCGAGCAGCAGCACGGTATCGATCCACGCATACGGATTGAGCAGCGACACCGCGGCCGTCGCGAGCAGCGTGCGCGACAGTGCGGGGGCGTGGCGCGCGTGTGGATCGTCGACGTGCTCCGGCTGCCGCCGCCGGATCGCCGAGCGCAGCGCGAGCAGGCCATAACCGGCGAGATAGGCGATACCGGCCCACAGCGCGGCCGATACCACACCGGGATGCCGTGACAGCAGTGCAGACAACCCCTGCGCGCCGAGCGCGATCAGCAGCGCGTCGCTGCCTGCGCAGACGAGGGCGATGGAGAGGAGATGGGGGCTCGAGATCGAGCGCTTGATGACGAAGGCGTCCTTGGGGCCGACCGACGTGAACAGGCCGGCGCCAAGCAGCAGGCCTTCGATGAAGGCAGAGGTGTCGAGCACGAGCGGGCCGACAACCTCTTAAGCTGAACCGGTGATGGTTACGATGAACGAAACGTTAAGGGCCGCGCGGGGGCGTTGTCAATGCCCCTGGCGCCCATGCGTCGACGACCGGCCCGCCACCGGTCAGTGCGTCGCCGCCTCGCCGAGGTTGAGCGCGACGAGCGCACAAACGGTCAGCGCGATGCCGGCGAGCTTCAGCGACGACACCGATTCGTCGAAGCAGACGATGCCGATCACGGCCGTGGCCGCCGTGCTGGCGGCGGCCCAGCTCGCGTACGCGAGCCCCATTTCGAGCCGCTTCGTCGCGAGCGCCATCAGCCAGACGGCGCACGCATAACAGACGACGGTGAGCGCGGACGGGAGCGGGCGGGAAAAGCCGGCCGAGTATTTGAGGCCGACGGAGCCGAGCACTTCGGCGAGGACACTGACGCCCAGCAGAAGCCAGGCAGACTGGAGCGGGGACACGAACGGCCTCCTTCCCCCGACGCTTATACCGAGCGGCGAGGAGAAGTGGAGGTGTCAGCGGTACCCAGAACGAAAGCAGCTTAGTACGCGCGGAAGGGCAATACAAGGCATGCGCGCGCCAGTCATGCGCGGTCGGTGTTGCCGGCCGCCCACTCCGGTCGCTGCCCGAGCGTGTCGAATAGCCGGACGATCTCGGCTTTCACCTTCTGCACCGCGTTGCTGACGAGCGCCGTATCGTGCCAGCACAGCGACAGGTCGCGCGCGAACAGCCGGTGCGCGACCGTCGACAGCTTGAGCTTGCGTTCCTCGATCTCGACGTGCGCGGCGGTCCACGGCAGGATCGTCACGCCGAGCTGCGCCATCACGGCCGCGAACAGCAGCCCGGTCGAGCTCGCCTCGAAGCCGATCTCGTACGACAGCCCGGCCTCGCGCATTGCCCATTCGACACGGTTGCGGATCGTGTTCGGCGCGCTCGGCAGGACGAGCGGCATCCGTGCGATCGCGTCGAGCGGCACGGGATCGTCCGGCACCGGGAATTCGGGCCACGTGATCAGGTACAGCGTTTCCGTCAGCAGCCGGTGGATCGCGATGCCGCGCGTCTCGACCGCGTCGACGACGATCGCGAGATCGAGCCGTGCGCGTTCGAGCAGCGTGTCGAGATCGGCGCTCGGCGCCTCGATCAGTTCCAGCATGATGCCCGGGTAGCGGTCGCGCACCGCGCGGGCGAGCGGAATGGCGAGCACGCGCGCGGTGCTCGACGGCATCCCGACCGTCACGCGGCCCTGCGGCGTGTCGGCGTCGCGGCGCAGCAGCTCGCGCGTGCCGTCGGCCTGGCGCAGCAGTTCGAGCGCATGCCGGTACAGCGTGCGGCCGGCGGCGGTCGGCGCGACGCCGCGCACGCTGCGTTCGAGCAGCTGCATCCCGAGATCCTGTTCGAGATTGCGCATCTGCTGGCTCACCGCCGGCTGCGCGACATGCAGCGCTTCGCTCGCATGCGTGACGTTGCCGCATTCGACGACCTTCACGAAATAGCGCAACTGCCTCAAGTCCATCGCCGCCGCCTCCCGATTCAAGCCATAAGCCAATCCGATCGAGCAAGATGAATATCATATTTTTCCCCGATCGACGGGGTTTCTATACTCGTCTCACACAAGAGCCAGCCTGCCGGCCATCCCGGACCGGACGCGGCAAAAGCGCCGGCCCCGCCGGCAAGGAGACGAAGATGTTCAAGGCGATCGACGCGCCGGCGGCCGGCGCGAAGCCGCGGCGCACGCCGCTCACGCGCGAGCAGGTCAAGGGCTTCTGGGCCGTGTATGCGGGCTGGGTGCTCGACGGCGTGGATTCGGTGATCTACGCGCTCGTGCTGATACCCGCGCTGACCGAACTGCTGCCGGCGTCGGGCATCGCGGCGACGCCCGCGAATCTCGGGATGTACGGCTCGATCCTGTTCGCGCTGTTCCTGATCGGCTGGGGGCTGTCGTTCATCTGGGGGCCGCTCGCCGACCGCTTCGGCCGCGTGCGCACGCTCGCCGCGAGCATCCTGATCTACTCGGTGTTCACCGGCGCGGCCGCGTTCGTGCACGACGTGTGGGCACTGGCCGCGTGCCGTTTGATCGCCGGGATCGGCGTCGGCGGCGAATGGGCGCTCGCGGGCACCTACGTGGCCGAGAGCTGGCCGGAAGATCGCCGCAAGATGGGCGCCGGTTACCTGCAGACGGGCTACTACTTCGGCTTCTTCATCGCGGCGTGCCTGAACTATACGATCGGCGCGACCTACGGGTGGCGCGCGATGTTCCTGTGCGGGCTCGCGCCCGCGCTGCTCGCGGTGTTCACCGTGATGCGCGTGAAGGAGCCCGGCCAGTGGCGCCGGCACGACGCACGCGACGGCGACGTGGCCGACGCGCGGCGCGCGCATCCGCTGCGCGAGATCTTCGCGCCGGCCTTCCTGCGCCGCACGCTGACGAGCGCGAGCCTGGTCGGCGTCGCGATCGTCGGGCTGTGGGCCGGCTCCGTGTACGAGGCGAGCGCGGTCACGACGCTGGCGGCGCGTGCGGGCATCGATCACATCGGCGCGCTGCGGCTCGCGTCGATCGGCGCGGCGATCCTGTCGTGCGCGACGATCGCCGGCTGCCTGGTTGCGCCGTGGCTCTCCGAACGGCTTGGCCGGCGCACGGCGCTCGGTGTGTATTTCGCGGGCATGGCCGGTTCGATCGTGTTCGCGTTCGGCTGGGCGTTCTACCAGCCGAACGGGCTCGCGGCATTCATGGTGTCGCTCGCGTTCCTCGGTTTCTTCGGCGGCAATTTCGCGATCTTCTCGTTGTGGCTGCCCGAGCAGTACCCGACACGCGTGCGTGCCACCGCGTTCGCGTTCAACGCGTCGGTCGGCCGCTTCATCGGCGCAGGCGTGAACTTCCTGCTCGGCGCCGCGATTCACGGTTACGGATCGCTCGGCGTGCCGGTCGCATGGACCGCGGCCGCGTTCGGGCTCGGCATCCTGATCCTGCCGTTCGCGGTCGAAACGCGCCATCAGACGCTGCCCGAATGAGCGGTGCGCCGCGATCGTTCGGAAACAAGCCACACCCAGTCATCAATATCAGGAGTCCGGAATGCAGGCATTACAAGGAATCAGGGTCGTCGATCTGAGCCGCGCGCTGTCGGGGCCGTTCTGCTCGATGGTGCTCGCCGATCTCGGCGCCGACGTGATCAAGGTCGAGTCGGGGCCGCACGGCGACATGAGCCGCGCGTGGGGGCCGTTCGATCGCGGCGTGAGCACGTACTACCTGTCCTGCAACCGCAACAAGCGCGGCATCTGCGTGGATTTCCGGCAGCCGGCCGGCCTCGACGTCGTGCGCGGGCTGATCGCGCAGGCCGACGTCGTGATCGAGAATTTCAAGGCCGGCACGATGGACGCGATGGGGCTCGGTTACGCCGCGCTGAGCGCGCGCGATCCGCGGCTCGTGATGGGCAGCGTCACCGCGTTCGGCCCGCGCGGCCCGTTGCGCGACTGGCCGGGCTTCGACCAGGTCGCGCAGGGCTACGCGGGGCTGATGAGCCTCACCGGTTTTCCCGACGGCGAGCCGACCCGCACGGGCACCGCGATCGGCGATCTCAGCTCGGGGATGTGGGTCGCGACCGGTGTGGTGGCGGCGCTGTTCGAGCGCGAGCGCACGGGGCGCGGGCAGCATGTCGGCACGTCGCTGCTCGAAAGCCTCGTGTCGCTGCTGAGCGTGCACGGGCAACGCTACCTGAGCCTCGGTGACGTGCCGCGCCGCACCGGCAATGCGCATGCGGTGATCGCGCCGTACGGCGTGTTCGAGACGGCCGACGGGCCGCTCAACCTTGCGCCGATCACGACCGACATGTGGCTGCGGCTGTGCCAGTTGCTGGATCTGCCCGAACTGCCGGACGATCCGCGCTTCGCGACCAACGATGCGCGTGTCGCGCACCGTGACGAACTGAAAGCGCTGCTCGAAGGCCGGTTGCGCACGCGCGGCAAGCGCGAATGGACGCAACGATTCGTCGACGCCGGGCTGCCGGCGGGGCCGATCAACACGCTCGACGAAGTGTTCGACGATCCGCAGCTCGCGCATTGCGGGCTGGTCGAACCGGTCGCGCATCCGACGCTCGGCACGCTGCGCCAGGTCGTCACGCCGCTCGGCGGGATGGGGGACGCGGTGCCGGCGCCGCGCACGCGCCATGCGCCGCCGCTGCTCGGCGAGCATACGGTCGACGTGCTGCGCGAAGCGGGCTACGACGACGACGCGATCGACACGCTGCTGGCCGGGCGCGCGATCTTCCAGGCGGAAGCGGTGGCGGAGGCCGTGCAATGAGCGACACGACGAAACACGATGGCGCGTCGCGCGTGACGGTCGACATGGTCGGCGAACGGATCGCGCGCGTGCGGTTCGCGAATCCGGCGCGACGGCATGCGCTCGACGCGCCGTTGCTCGATGCGCTCGTCGCGCGCCTCGATGCGCTGGCCGAACACCGTCCTCCGCCCGTCGTGATCCTGTCGAACGACGGCAGCGGCGACGTGTGGAGCGCGGGGCACGATCTGCGCGAGCTGGCCGACGATCGCGATCCGCTCGCGTACGGCAAGCCGCTCGAACGGGCGCTGCGGCGCGTGCGGACTTATCCGGGCGCGGTGATCGCGGCGGTGTCGGGGTCGGCGTGGGGCGGGGCGGTCGATCTCGTGATGAGCTGCGACCTGGTGGTCGCGGCGCGCGATGCGCGTTTTGCGATGACGCCCGCGAACATCGGCCTGCCGTATTCGACGAGCGGCCTGCTGCGCTTCCACGACAACCTGCCGATCCACGTGCTGAAGGAGATGTTCTTCTGCGCGCAGCCGCTCGATGCGGAACGCGCCGCGCATCACGGGCTCGTGAACCGGCTGGCGGAAGCAGGCGGTGTCGACGAGGCGGCGCTCGATGTCGCGCGCACGATCGCCGCGAAGGCGCCGCTCGCGGTGCACGCGGTGAAGGAGCAGTTGCGCGTGCTGCAGGATGCGCGGCCGTTGCCGGCCGACGCGTTCGAACGGATCGCCGAGTTGCGCCGGCACGCGTGCGAAGGGGAGGACTTCGACGAAGGGCTGCGCGCGTTTGCGGAGCGGCGCGCGCCGGTGTTTCGCGGCGCGTAGGGCCGGCGCAAGCCCGCTATCGGCGTGAACAGGCCCGCTGCGTTCACGTGCGCGAGCGGTTCCGCGGCGCGAGGCGGCGTGCGTTACGCGCCGCCGATCGCGTGCACGCCGACGAGCAGCAGCGCGCCGATGGCGATCAACAACAGCGCATGGACGCGCGTATACATCACGCACAGCGTCGACGCGACCGCGATCGCGCGCGCGGCCCAGCCGCCGTCGAGCGCCTGCAGCAGCACCCACACCGACGCGAGGATCATGCCGGCCGCGACCGGGCGCAGGCCGCCCTCGAGCGCGATCTGCCAGCGCGCGCCCTGGTGCCGCCGCCACAGATGCGCGACGCCGTAGATCAGGAACGCCGTCGGGCCGAACAGCGCGAGCGTCGCGATCGCCGCGCCCCAGAAACCGGCCACCTGCCAGCCGATCAGCGTCGCCAGCAGCGAGCCGGGGCCCGGCGCCATTCGCGCGATCGCGAAATCGTTCACGAATTGCGTGGCGGTCATCCAGTGATGCACGTCGACCACCTGCCGCTGGATGTCGGCGATGATCGCCTGCCCGCCGCCGATCGTCGCGATCGACAGCGGCGCGAACACGCCGAACAGCGCGGCGTAGCGTTGCGATGCGGTCATCGTGTGTCGCGCCCGGCCGGTGTGGCGGCTGCGCGGCGGTATTCGAGCGCGACGCTCAGCGTGCCGCCGACCAGCACGGTCCACACCAGCGGCCAGTGCAGCACCGCAACCGACACGAAGGTGAGCGCCGTCACCGCGAACGGCAGCGCGCGGCGCGGCAACCGACGCACGGCGGTGATCGCCATCGAGATCGACAGCCCGATCGCGGCGGCCGCCGCGCCGGCGAGTGCGACGTGCGTGAGCGGAAAGCGCGTGAGGGTCGAGAACGCGATGCCGAACAACACGATCAGCACGGCCGGCGGCGCGATGATGCCGGTGAAGCCGGCCACGGCGCCGCGCCATCCGGCGAGCCGGTAGCCGATCCAGATCGCGAGGTTCTTCACGTTGACGCCCGGCAGCGCCTGCGACAGCGCGAGGCCGTTGAGGAACGCCTCCTCGTCGAGCCAGCGGCGCTCGTACACGAAGTCGCGCATCATCCGGCCGCTGAGCCCGCCGCCGAAGCTGGTCAGGCCGATCTGCGAGAACGCAATGAACAGTGCGAGGACGCCGGGCGTCGGCGCGTCGCCTGCGGGCGGCGCCGACGGGGAGGTGGCGGAGGGCGGGGGCATCGGGCGTGCAGTGCGTGGCGATGGGGTGGGCGCCCATGTTAGCAAGCGGACGCTGTCAGCACGCTGACATCGGCGAGGTGTTGGCGTGATGAAAGCACGCAGGTGATACGACGGACATATCCAGCCCATCCGCCACGGCCACGACCGACGCTACGCACGCACGACCGTCACGCCCGCCGCTTCGATCGGCTTCGTCAACGCGGCGTCGGTTTCCTTTTCGACCACCACGGTGTGCGCCAGCGTCAGCTCGCCGATCACGAACTGCGACGCCGCGCGCAGCTTCGACTGCGACGCGAGCACGACGGTCTCGGCCGCGCGTTCGGCCAGTGCGCGCTTGATCGCCGCTTCCTCGAAATCGCCGGTGCTGAGCCCCGCAACCGGGTGCACGCCCGTCACGCCCATGAAGTAAAGATCCGCGTGGATGCGCGCAATGCCTTCCATGGCCGCCGCGCCGACGGCGACGATCGAATGCTTGTAGAGCCGCCCGCCGATCAGGATCACGTCGATCGACGGATGCGCGGCGAGCGCCACCGCGACACTCGGGCTGTGCGTGACGATCGTCGCGCGCAGGTCGGCCGGCAACTGGCTGACGAGCAGCGCCGAGGTGGTGCCGCCATCGACGATCGCCACCTGCCCGGGCGCGATCATCTCCGCGGCGCGGCGCGCGATGCGCCGCTTTTCCGCCGTCTCGAGCGTTTCGCGCTGCGCGAACGGCGCAACGGCCGGCGACGCCGGCAGCGCACCGCCATGCACGCGCTGCAGCAGGCCCTCGGCGGCCAGCTCGCGCAGGTCGCGGCGGACGGTGTCTTCGGATACGCCGAATTGCGCGCTCAGCTCGACCGCCAGCACCTGGCCGTCGCGCGCGAGTGCGTCGAGGATCGCTTTCTTGCGTTGTGTCGTCAGCATCGGGTTTGCACGAATTTTCTTGAAATTGCACGAATCTGCACGTTACCATGGGTACCGTCTTTTGTCGAACCGGAGGCTGGGATGGCCGCAACGCGGGACCGTGTCCGCATCGTCGATACGACGGTGCTGTCCGATGACTGGTATGTGCTGAAGAAGGTGACGTTCGATTTCCTGCGCCGCGACGGAACGTGGCAGCGCCTGAGCCGCGAGACCTACGATCGCGGCAATGGCGCGACCATCCTGCTGCGCAATGCCGATACCGGCGACGTGCTGCTGACGCGGCAGTTCCGGATGCCTGCGTTCGTCGGCGGACACGACGGCATGCTGCTCGAGGCCGCCGCCGGCCTGCTCGACGACGCGACGCCCGAGGCGCGCATCCGCGCGGAGGCCGAGGAGGAGACCGGTTACCGCGTGCGCGGCGTGCGCAAGGTGTTCGAGGCGTTCATGAGCCCGGGCTCGGTGACGGAGAAGCTGCATTTCTTCGTCGGTGAATACGATGCGTCGCTGCGCACCGGCGACGGCGGCGGCGTCGCGGAGGAGGGCGAGGATCTCGAGGTCGTCGAGATGCCGCTGCAGGCGGCGCTGGATGCGGTCGAGCGCGGCGAGATCGTCGACGCGAAGACGATCATGCTGCTCCAGTACGTCGCGCTGCGGGAAACCGCCGGCGCGCGCACGGCATGACGCCGCTGCTCGTGCTGGTCGCCGGCCCTTACCGCAGCGGCACGGACGGCGACCCCGCGCGCATCGCCGCGAACCTGCACCGGCTGGAGGAGGCCGCGCTCGCCGTGTATCGCCGCGGGCATGTGCCGATGATCGGCGAGTGGGTGTCGCTGCCGCTCGCCGTCGCGGCCGGGTCGCGACAGGTCGGCGATGCAGTCAGCGAGGCGTTCCTGTATCCGGCCGCGCACCGGCTGCTGCGCCGCTGCGATGCGGTATGGCGGATCGACGGCGCGTCGCGCGGAGCCGACGCGGATGTCGCCCTCGCGCGGCAGCTCGGCAAGGCCGTCTATTTCTCGGTCGACGACATTCCGGTCGTGCAGGACGATTCGGATCGCTGAACAGGCGGGAGGCGCCCGGCCAAGGCGGTGCAGGCGGCTCCGCGCGTCGCTCGCCCGCACCGCCCGCGGCCGGGCGGGCGTCGCGTCATGCCGTTGCATCGTGCACCTCATGCATGCCGCGCCGCGCGCGAACCGGCGTATGATCGCGACGCCACCCGCGCACCGTCCGACGCCACCGACGCCCCGTCATGCCGCTCTCCGATTCCGCTGATTTCACTGCCGCCACCGCCGCGCAACTGCCCGCCGATCTCGTCGCTTCCGCCGTTGCCGCGCTCGCACGCGCCGATGCATTGCTCGTGACGGCTGGCGCCGGTATCGGCGTCGATTCCGGGCTGCCCGATTTCCGCGGCACGGACGGGTTCTGGCGCGCGTATCCGGCGCTGCGCCACGAGCGCTTCGAATTCCACGAGATCGCATCGCCGCACGCGTTCCGCGCGCGTGCGCCGCTCGCATGGGGCTTCTACGGGCACCGCCTCGCGCTCTACCGTGCGACGGTGCCGCACGCGGGCTTCGCGATCCTGCGCCGCTGGATCGACGCGATGCCGAACGGCGGCTTCGTCCTGACGAGCAACGTCGACGGCCAGTTCCAGAAAGCCGGCTTCGATCCGGCGCGGATCGTCGAGATCCACGGTTCGATCCACGCGATGCAGTGCCTGCGCCCCTGCTCGGACGACACGTGGGATGCGGCGCCGTTCGTGCCGGACGTCGATGAAACCATCTGCCGCCTCGTCGGCGAAATGCCGCGTTGCCCGCGCTGCGGCGGCCTCGCACGGCCGAACATCCTGATGTTCGGCGACACCGGCTGGCTCGGTGCGCGCTACGACGCGCAGGAACGCGCGCTGGAAGACTGGATCGCGCGGGCCGGGCGTGTCGCGGTGGTCGAGATCGGCGCGGGCACCGCGATCCCGACCGTGCGCCTGCTGAGCGAACGGCTCGGCGCCGACGTGATCCGCATCAACGCGCGTGAAGCGCATGCGCGCCGTGCGGACGTGATCGGCCTGAAGGGCGGCGCGCTGGCGACGCTGGGCGCGCTCGACGCAGCCTGGCAACGCGCGTGACCGTGTGTGAACGTTCGGGTACCCGCCACGCGAACGGGCGGGCATCCCGCCGGTGGCGGCCGTTGCAGGCGCGACGCGAATCCGCATACAGTTCAGCCAGTGCCGCCCGCACGCGCGCCGCATGCGTGCGGCCCGGACATCACCCCGGGCGACCGGGGCCGGCGGCTGAATCCAGCCGCTTCATCGAACGGGAGCGCCCTTGTTCTATTCGATCGTCGCGATCTTCGTCGGCGCCGGGCTCGGCGCATTGCTGCGCTGGTTCCTGAGCCTCGCGCTCAACGAATTCTTTCCCGCCGTGCCGCTCGGCACGCTCGCCGCGAACCTGATCGGCGGCTACGTGATCGGCATCGCTGCCGTCGTGTTCACGACCCGCGTCGGGTTGCCGCCCGAGTGGCGGCTGTTCGTGATCACGGGCTTTCTCGGCGGCCTCACGACGTTCTCGACCTATTCGGTCGAAGTGATGACGCATGCGTTGCAGGGCGAATTGGGATGGGCGTTTGCGGTGGCTGCCCTACACTTGACTGGATCGTTCGCGCTGACGGCGCTCGGCATGTGGACCGCGCGCGCATGGCTCGCGGCGGCCTGAGCGTGCCGCCATCGGAGGGAGCGATGGACAGGATCTTCTTGCGCTTCTACGTGCACGAGCAGCACCGGCTGCACTGGAAGCCGCTGTGGGAATGGCTGCTGGAGGAGGCGAACCGGATGGGCGTCGCGGGCGGTTCTGCGTTTCGCGCGATGGCCGGCTTCGGCCAGCATCGCGTGCTGCACGAGGACCGCTTCTTCGAGCTGCAGGGGTCGGTCGCGATCGAGGTCGAATTCATCGTCACCGAGGACGAGGCGCAGCGCTTGCTCGCGAGGCTGTCGCAGGAAAAGGTGCGCGTGTGCTACGCGATGATGCCGGCGCAATTCGGCGTGATCGACACGCTCGGCGCACCGCCGGCGCAGAGGCCGGCGGTGTAGGGGGCGACGGCGTCAGATGCCGAACATCGTCAGCGACACGGCGGCGCGCGTGACGATCATCAGCAGCACCTGCACGATCACGAACAGCAGGATCGGCGACAGGTCGATGCCGCCGAGATTCGGGATCACGCGGCGCAGCGGGTTCAGGAACGGCGCGGTGAGCTGGTAGAGGATCGGCATGGCCGGCGAGCGCGGGTTGAGCCACGACAGCAGCGCCATCAGGATCGTCATCCAGATCACGAGATTGAGCGCCCACTTCACGACGGTGAGCAGCGCGACCACGACGAGCGTCGCGATAACCGCGGCCGGGTCGAAGCCGGCCATCACGACCATCAGCACGACATAGACGAGCGCGGTGAGGAGGGCGGCGACGACGCTGGCCCAGTCGATGCCACGTACGCCCGCGATGACGCGGCGCAGCGGCAGCACGAGCCAGTTGGTCGCCTGCAGCACGGCCTGCGTGACGGGGTTGTACGGCGGCACGCGGACGGCCTGCATCCAGACGCGCAGGATCAGCGCGGCGCCGAACAGCGTGAAGACGGTATTGAGCAGAAAACGGGCGATCTCGCCGAACATCGTTGGCATCCTTTTTATACGGTCAGTAGCGTGCGGCCGCCAACGCCGGATGGCGGCGCATCGGCCGACACCTTATCACGCCTCGTCTCGCGACGGGGAGGGGTGCGCGGCCGTGCGCGCGAGTGACGTTTCGACGGCTTCGGCGAGCGCCGGCAGCGACGCCGGCGGCGTCGCGCGCTGCGCCGCGAGCGCGACCGCGCGGCGCGTCAGCAACGCGTACAGCGTCGCGTGATCGCCGCCCAGCGTTTCAAGCAGTGCCAACTGGCGTTCGACGATGCCCGTATCGCCGCGCGACACGGGGCCCGAGAGCGCGTTCGCGAGCCCCTTGTCGCGTGCGGTCTCGATCGTGCCGGCGAGCATCGGCAGCAGCGCGCGCAACGCGGCTTCCTCGTCGAAACCGAGGCCGCGCCACAGCTCGACCGCTTCCGCCAGCCCGCACAGCGCGAAGCTCGCCGCGTAGTGCGCGGCCGAGTGATAAAGCATCCGGCCGCCGGCCGGAATCGACAGCGGATGGCAGCCGAGTGCGGCGGCAAGTCGCATCAGCGTCGCATGCAATGCGCCGTCGGCTTCGATCGTGACCGAGCAGCCGTCGATGCGGGCGAGATCGGCGTCGGTGCCGCCGAACAGGTAGAGCGGATGGAAGCCGCCCGTGGCCGTGCCTTGCTGCTTCACCGGATCGAGCAGTGCGACGGCCGACGCGCCGCTGCAGTGAACGACGGCCTGCCGCGCGGCGCGCGATGCGTCGAAGCGCAGCGCCGCGGCGGCGGACGCGAGATGGTCGTCGGGCACCGTCAGGAAGATCAGGTCGGCGGCGTCGGCGACCTGCTGCGGTCTGTCGACCGCCTGGCAGCCGTCGATGCGCGCGGCGAGGGCCGCGGCCGATGCGGGCGTGCGGCTCGCGATCGCGACGACCGGAAAGCCGGCCTGCGCGAAACGCTGCGCGACACAGCGTGCGAGACGGCCGGCGCCGATGAAGCCGAGGCGGGGTGTGTCGGGGACGGACATGGCAGCGAACGTAAGCGAAAACGAAGCAACCGCCAGTATCGCAGGAATGACGGCGGGGCCGCGAAAGGGCAGCTTCCGTGCGGACACGTGCGTGGCTGACAGTTACGCGGCGCGAACGACGTATCTATCGACGCCCGGGCACCACGGTCGATTCACGATCCTGGAATCCGACCCCGAAATATACCGAACCGGTGTCCGGCTTGAAACGTCGGCATCTTGTCTCGAATTTGTAATCGTTCATTACGATCGCGTGCCCGCCGCACGCGCCGTATCCGGTAAGACTGACCGGCCATGGTGTCGCGACCCGACTCGTCGGACGGAACCGCGCGGCCCGCAAGGCCCGCCGAAGGTGCTGCGAGCCGCGCCGCACGGCGGTTCCGGCCGCGTGCGATTGCAATTTGCAACAAATGCCCGATACGTGAGGAGCGCGTTTTCGCTACATTGCTTCCATGCGACGTGCATGCCCGCCGTTGCCGACAGGAGCGCATAAAATACCGCTCCAGCAGGAGAATCGAAGTGAAAAAGCTCATTCCGTTCATCGCCGCCGCCGCGCTGGGCCTGGGTGCCGCAAGCGCTGCGCAGGCTCACGTGTCGATCGGGGTCGGCATCGGTATCCCGGTCGCACCCGCGTATCCCGTCTATGCACCGCCGCCGCCCGTGTACTACGCGCCGCCGCCTCCGCCCGTCTATTACGCGCCGGCGCCTGCCTACTACGCGCCGCCGCCCGCCGTGGTCGTCGGCGGCTATGGCGGCTACTACGGTCGCCCGTACTGGCGCCATGGTTACGGCGGCTGGGGCCATCACGGCTGGCGTCGCTGATTCGTCCCGCGCGGCCTGACCGCGTGCGGCAAAACGGCGCAGCGTCCCGAGCGGGGCGCTGCGCCGTTTTTCTTTTCGGGCTGCCGCCCGGCCTCGGTGAGCGGCCCGTGCAGGCCGGCTGCGATTAGACCGCGTGCACGATCAGGTCGCGGTAGCCGCCGACGATCACGCTATACGAGAAATACGCGAACAGCAGCGCCGACGCGACGTGACACGCGCGCATCAGCCCCGCGCCCGCGCGCTTGCGGCCCTGGCTCGCGAGCGTGCACATGAAGAGCGTCCATGCGAGGCCGCCGAGGAAAAAGCCCGACAGGAACACCGACGCGGTGGCCGGCGTGGTCGCGCCGGCTTTCGCGATCAGCGCGCCGCCGACCGCCGCGAACCACAGGATCGCGCTCGGCGACGACATCGCGAGCAGCATGCCGCGCAGGAAGCTGCGCCGCGCGCTCGCACGCGGCTGCGGCGCATCCTCGCCATCGTCGCCCGCCGCCTTGGCTGGCGCCAGCGCTTCCCGCGCCATCTTCCACGTGAGGAACAGCAGCACCGCGCCGCCGCCGATCCACACGATCCAGCGCACCGGCTCGAACTGCAGCAGCACGGCCATCCCGGCGAGCGCGAGCGCCGCATAGACGAGATCGCCGACGCACGATCCGATGCCGAGCCAGAAGCCCGGCCGGAAGCCGTGCGACAGCGTCAGCGACAGCATCGCGACGTTCACGAGGCCGATGTCGAGACAGAGCGACAGCGACAGAAAGAAGCCGTCGGACAGCATGGAGGCGGGCGGAAAGGTCATCTTCGTTGTTCTTGTTGCAATGGCAATCCCCGGGCCGGCGGGCGCCGGCCGCGCGGCGTCAGAGTCCGATCTCCTGCCAGAGCCGGTCGACGCGCGCCTTCACGGCGGCATCCATCTCGATCGGGCGCCCCCATTCGCGGCTGGTCTCGCCCGGCCACTTGTTGGTCGCGTCGAGCCCCATCTTCGAACCGAGGCCGGCCACCGGCGATGCGAAGTCGAGATAGTCGATCGGCGTGCTGTCGACCATCACGGTGTCGCGCACGGGGTCGACACGCGTCGTGATCGCCCAGATCACCTCCTTCCAGTCGCGGATGTTCACGTCCTCGTCGACGACCACGATGAACTTCGTATACATGAACTGCCGCAGGAAGCTCCACACGCCGAACATCACGCGCTTCGCATGGCCCGCGTAGCTCTTCTTCATCTGGACGATGGCCATCCGGTAGCTGCAGCCTTCGGGCGGCAGGTAGAAGTCGGTGATCTCCGTGAACTGCTTCTGCAGCAGCGGCACGAACACCTCGTTGAGCGCGACGCCGAGCACCGCGGGCTCGTCAGGCGGCTTGCCCGTGTAGGTCGAGTGGTAGATCGCGTCGCGGCGCATCGTGATGCGCTCGACGGTGAACACGGGGAACCACTCCTGCTCGTTGTAATAGCCGGTGTGATCGCCATAGGGGCCCTCGAGCGCGTGTTCGTACGCGGCCGACGCGTTGCCGGCCGGGCGCGGCGGTGCGCCGGCCGGAGCGGGGGCGGGGGTGCCTTCCTGCGGATAAATGAAGCCTTCGAGCACGATCTCCGCGCGCGCGGGCACCTGCAGCGTGTCGACGCCGGGCGTCAGGCACTTCGCGAGCTCCGTGCGGCTGCCGCGCAGCAAGCCGGCGAACTGGTACTCGGACAGCGAATCGGGCACGGGCGTCACCGCGCCGAGCGTCGTGGCCGGATCGGCGCCGAGCACGACCGCGACCGGATACGGCTTGCCGGGGTTGCGCAGCGCGAATTCGCGGAAGTCGAGCGCGCCGCCGCGATGCGCGAGCCAGCGCATGATCAGCTTGTTGCGGCCGATCAGCTGCTGCCGGTAGATCCCGAGGTTCTGCCGCGACTTGTTCGGCCCGCGCGTGACCGTCAGGCCCCACGTGACGAGCGGCCCCGCGTCGCCGGGCCAGCAGGTCTGGATCGGCAGCCTGTTCAGGTCGACGTCGGCGCCTTCCCAGACGATCTCCTGGCAGGGCGGCGACGACACCGACTTCGGCGCCATGTCCCACACGGCCTTCGCGAGCGACAGCAGCTTGCCGGCGTCCTTCAGGCTCTTCGGCGGATCGGGTTCCTTCAGCGCGGACAGCAGGCGCCCGAGATCGCGCAGCGAATCGAGCGCGGCGTCGTCGCCCGCATCGACGCCCATCCCGAGCGCGACGCGGCGCGGCGTGCCGAACAGGTTGCCGAGCACCGGGAAATCGTAGCCGGTCGGTGCGTTGAACAGCAACGCAGGGCCGCCGGCGCGCAGCACGCGGTCGCACAGCTCGGTCATTTCCAGCACGGGCGACACGGGCTGCGTGACGCGCCGCAGTTCGCCGAGCGCCTCGAGGCGCTGGATGAAATCGCGTAAGTCTTTGTATTTCATGAAGATGGTCCGGGCCACCCGCGTGGCGGGCAGCGATGGGCGGGCGCAGCGGCCGGCTGCGGCCCCGAATCGACCGACGATTTTACCCGCGCCGCCGCATGCCCGCCCGGCGGAGAAAAAAGTCGACCGCGCGCAAACCCCCTACGGCACGGGGCTCGCGATCTGAAGAGTGTCCGTAAATTACTTTTTGTTATAATTTCAAGGTTTTATAGTGTTGACGATCTATAAAACCCTGCTAGAATCCGCTCACATTGGCTGCAGGGTAAAAGGCTTCGAGCCGCCAATCACCGATCTTTGACGCAGCGCGTCACCGTCCGCCGATACCTGCACGGCGTATCCGACGGCCTTAGTCGTAGTCTCAGCCAGCGCCACCAGACGCTGGTTTTTTGCGTGGGTGCCACCGCGTATGCCCGCCTCGCCCAGTGTGCGAAGGTGCCGGCCCTCTTACACCGTGGCCTCGAACGGTACTTATACCGTTTCCCCGATGTCTGCACGCCCCGACCAAGGCGTGCGGCGTCGTGATTCCGCGGCGCGTTACCTGTCTCGCCATCGAGCTGAGCGAGCCGCACGAGTCATGTTCATGGGAGATGATCTGAATGAACGCTTGGTTATCGTGGCGTCCTAGTGAGCAGCATGCGCAATTCGTGCGCAGCATGCTGCGTCGCGGGACGCGTGTCAGTCACCATCTATTCAGCGTTGTTGGCTGTCTCGCGGTCGCGGTTGCACTCGCACTGTGGCTGCTGCCAACCGTGCGCGGCACGCTTGCCGCGAAGCTGATGCCGGTCGTATCCGCGGCCGTGCAAGCCGGCCCGGCCCGTCTGCTGACCGGCCATCCGCTGCCGAACTTCGCGCCCGCCGGCGCGCAGCCGCAGCAGGAAGACAGCCCTGAAACGGATGCGCTTGCGGTCGGCCTCGACGTCGCACCGGAAGCCAACGCGCAGGGCGATGCATCCGATCCCGCCCGCAACGGCCCGTCGCCCGTTGCGCTGGCGAAGCTGATCCCGACCCAGCGCGTGGCGGCCGATGCGCGTGACGACCGTGCGCTCGCGTCGAATCGCGAGCAGGCGCTGGTCGCGACCTACCTGTCGCGCCGTTACCGCGTCGCGCAGGAGCCGCTCGGCCAGCTCGTCAAGGCTGCGTTCCAGACCGGCCGTGACGTCGGCCTCGATCCGCTGCTGCTGCTGTCCGTGATGGCGATCGAATCGGGCTTCAACCCGTACGCCGAAAGCGGCGTCGGCGCGAAGGGCCTGATGCAGGTCATGTCGAAGGTCCATTCCGACAAGTTCGAGTATTTCGGCGGCACCGATACCGCACTGCAGCCGCTCGCGAACCTCCAGGTCGGTGCGCTCGTGCTGAAGGACTGCATTGCACGTGGCGGTTCGCTCGCGAACGGCCTGCGCCTGTACAACGGCTCGACGAACCCGGACGACACCGCATACGGCGCGAAGGTGATGGCCGAGCGCAGTCGCCTGCGCGATGTGTCGCACGGCCGCAGCGTGCCGGTCAACGCGCCGCAGGCGCCGGCGAAGCCGATCGTCACGGCCGCTGCCGTGACGGCGGCAGCGGGCGGCGCGAAGCGCGTGCATGCGACGCTCGAAACCACGACGTCGGCGAAGTCGACGGCATCGAAGGAAGCCGCGCCGCAGGACGACGCGAGCGTCGATACCGCGAAGTCGCACGGCGACCGTTCGGAGCTCGGCGCGTAACGCCCGGCGCTAGCGCACCGCACGGCTCCGGCCGGCAGGACATGAAAAAGGCACCCGATCAGGGTGCCTTTTGCTTTTTGCGGCGCGAGAAGCCGCCGGCGTGCCGGCCGAGGCTCAGTGCTGCCCGAACAACGTCGCGAGCCGTTCGACCGCTTCCTCGAGCCGCGAGTAGGCCGTCGCATAGGACAGGCGGATATAGTCGCGCGGCGCATGGACACCGAAGTCCATGCCGGGCACCAGCACGACGCCCGCGTCATGCAGCATCGCCGTCGTGAGCGCGGCGCTGTCGCCGGCCGCCGGATGGGCGACGCCGCCGCAGTGCGCATACACATAAAACGCGCCATCCGGCATCACGGGCACCGCGAAGCCGAGCCGTTCCAGCGCCGGTGCGATGAAATTACGGCGGCGCTTGAATTCGAGCCGGCGCGCTTCGTAGATGTCGAGCGCCGCCGGCTCGAAGCAGGCGAGCGCCGCGTGCTGCGCGAGCGCGGACGGGCAGATGAACAGGTTCTGCGCCAGCTTCTCGAACGTGCCGACCAGCGCGGGCGGCACGACCAGCCAGCCGAGCCGCCAGCCCGTCATGCTGAAATACTTGGAGAAGCTGTTCACGGTGACGACGTCGTCGCCGAATGAAAGCGCCGACACGGGCGCCGCGTCGTAGCTGAGTCCCTGGTAGATCTCGTCGACGATCGTGAAACCGCCGCGTGTGCGCACGGCTTCGACGATCCGTTTCAGCTCGTCCGGTTCGAGCGACGTGCCGGTCGGGTTCGACGGCGATGCGAGCAGCACACCGCGAGTGCGGTCGCCCCAGCGCGTGCGGACGTCGTCCTCGGTGAGCTGGAAGCGTGCGTCCGGGCCGCTCGGCACGAGCACCGCGCGGCCTTCGGCCGCCGCGACGAAGTGCCGGTTGCACGGATACGACGGGTCGGGCATCAGCACCTCGTCGTCACGCCCGACGAGCGCGAGGCACGCGAGCAGCAGCGCAGCCGACGCGCCGGCCGTCACGACGATCCGCTCCGGGCTGATCGTGAGGCCGTAGGCACGCGCGTAGTGCGCGGCGATCGCCTCGCGCAGCGGCGCAATGCCGAGCGCGCTCGTATATTGCGTGACGCCGCGGCGCAGCGCGGCCGCAGCCGCTTCGACGACCGGCTCCGGCGCGGTGAAATCCGGCTCGCCGATGCCCATGTGGATAACATCGCGCCCGGAGGACTCGAGACGCTGTGCCTCCTTCATCAGTTCCATCACGTAGAAGGGCTGGATCGCGTCGACGCGTGCGGCGAGCTTGACGAGCGAATCGGTGGCGGTATTCATCGGGCGGGCAGGGGAAGGGGCGTGACGAAAGAAAAAACGGGCGCATGCGCGCCCGTTCCGGACCAAACGGTATCAGCCGTTGCGGCGCGCCTGCGTTTCGGCGGGGCGCAGCTTCGCGGCGAGCTTGTCGAGCACGCCGTTTACGTACTTGTAGCCGTCGGAGCCGCCGAACGTCTTCGCGAGTTCGACGGCTTCGTTGATGATCACGCGGTACGGCGTTTCGACGTGGTGCGTGAGCTCGAACGTCGCGATGAGCAGCACGGCGCGTTCGACCGGCGACAACTGGTCGATCGGTCGGTCGAGCGACGGCGTCAGCGCTTCGACGAGCGTAGCGTGCTCGCGGATCACGCCGTGCAGGATCGCGTCGAGCAGCTCCTTGTCAGCCTTGTCGTAACCGAGCGCGCCGCGCAGTTGCGCGTCGATCTCGCCGGAGGACGCGTTCGACAGCAGCCACTGGTACAGCCCCTGCGTCGCCAGCTCGCGCGATTGTCGGCGGGCGCTCTTCTTCATGCGCGCTCCTCTTCGTCGTCTTCGTCTTCGTCTTCCTCTTCGTCCTCGTCGTCATCGCCGAGCTGGTCGAGCGCCATCGTCAGGTTGGCCATCTCGACGGCGACGCGTGCGGCATCACGACCCTTTTCGGTCATGCGCGCGACGGCCTGCTCGTCGTTTTCGGTCGTCAGGACCGCGTTGGCGATCGGCAGGTTGAAGTCGAGGCCGATGCGGGTGATGCCCGCGCCGCTCTCGTTCGACACGAGTTCGAAGTGGTAGGTCTCGCCGCGAATCACCGCGCCGAGCGCGATCAGCGCGTCGAACTGGCCGCTTTCCGCGAGCTTCTGCAGCGCGAGCGGGATTTCCAGCGCGCCGGGCACCGACACGAGCAGCACGTCTTCACCGGTGACGCCGAGGCGTTCCAGTTCCTCGACGCACGCGTCGGCGAGGCCGTTGCACACCGGCTCGTTGAAGCGCGATTGCACGATGCCGATCCGCAGGCCGTCGCCTTCGAGATTCGGTTGGTATTGTCCGATTTCCATGATCTTGTCCGTGGTGTGGATGAACGGTTATAGGGCGAAAGCGCCGTGGCGGGTTACGCGTTGGACGCCGGGCAGGACTTGGCTTCGCCGCCGGGCATCGGAATGAAGCCCGTGACTTCCAGGCCGTAGCCGGACATGCTGCCCAGCTTGCGCGGATTCGACAGCACCTGCATCTTGCCGACGCCGACATCGCGCAGGATCTGCGCGCCGATGCCGAACGTCTTGAAATCGACCGGCCGGCGCTTCAGCACAGCGGCCTTTTCTTCCTCGTCGAACGCCTTGAAGACGTCGATCAGGTGTTCCTTCGTGTCGCCGCAGTTGAGCAGCACGATCACGCCGAGGTCGCGCTCCGCGATCTCGCGCATCGCGGCGTCGAGCGTCCACGAGTGCGTCGACACGCCCGTTTCGAGCAGGTCGAGCACCGACAGCGGCTCGTGCACGCGCACCGGCGTATCGGCGTCGGGCGCGGGCGCGCCGCGCACCAGCGCGATGTGCGGCGAGCCGCTCGGCTGGTCGCGGTACAGCACCGCGCGGAACGTGCCGTGCGCGGTCTGCATCGTACGCTCGGCGATCCGCTCGATGATCGATTCGGTGCGGCTGCGGTACTGGATCAGGTCGGCGATCGTGCCGATCTTCAGGTTGTGCTCCTGCGCGAATTCGATCAGGTCGGGCAGGCGCGCCATCGTGCCGTCGTCCTTGATGATCTCGCAGATCACCGCGGCCGGCGTGAGGCCGGCGAGCGCGGTGAAGTCGCAACCGGCCTCGGTATGGCCCGCGCGCACGAGCACGCCGCCCGGCTGCGCCATGATCGGGAACACGTGGCCCGGCTGCACGATGTGCTCGGGGCGCACGTCGTGCGCGACCGCCGTGGCGATCGTGTGCGCACGGTCGGCGGCCGAGATGCCGGTCGTCACGCCTTCGGCCGCTTCGATGCTGACCGTGAACGCGGTGCCGTACTGCGTGCCGTTGCGGTAGGTCATCAGCGGCAGGTGCAGCTGCTTGCAGCGTTCCTGCGTCAACGTCAGGCAAACCAGGCCGCGGCCGTACTTGGCCATGAAGTTGATCGCTTCCGGTGTGACGA